>CAUPOD010000008.1:0-18201 GCA_963512745.1 uncultured Burkholderia sp.
CGTCGTTCAGTTGTCAGGCGATGCCAGCCAGCCCGCGCTGCGGCTCGGCGAGATCGGAGACATTCTGTACAGCCCGCACGACTTGCGCGTCGAATCGGTCCACGCGATTCCGAAACTGGCCGCATGGCTTGCAAGCGCGCACGGCGTGCAGTTCCATTGGCGCACGGCCGTGACCCGCCTCGCCGGCGAGCGCATCGAAACGAGCCGCGGCACGGTTCACGCCGAGACCGTGGCCGTGTGTCCCGGCGACGATCTTTCCACGTTGTTTCCCGAGCGCGTCGGCGCGCATGACTTGTCGATCTGCACACTGCAGATGCTGCGCGTCGCGGCCCCGCGCGCATTGCCGGGGTTCGCCGCGCCCGTCATGTCCGACCTGAGCCTCGCGCGCTACGCGGGCTTTGCCGCGTTGCCCGAGGCACGAGCGCTCGCGTGCCGACTCGACGCCGAGCAGCCCGAGAGCCGCGCGGCCGGCATCCACCTGATCGCGGTGCAATCGGCCGACGGCTCGCTCGTGGTCGGCGACAGTCACGTGTACGGCGACGCCGTCGCGCCGTTCGCGCACGCGCGTTTCGACGACCTGATCCTCGACGAATTCGACCGCGTGCTCGACGTGCCCGCGCGCCGCGTGATCGAGCGTTGGACCGGATCGTACGTCTCTTCGCAAACCGGCCCCGTACTCATCGAACGGCCCGACGCGCGCACGCGCATCGTCATGGTGACGGGCGGCACAGGCGCCTCGACCGCGTTCGCGCTGGGCGAGCAGACGATGGCCGAATTGTATTGAACGTCGAACACCGAACACCGAACGCCGAACGCCGCGCCGAACTCGATCGAATACTCAAAGGGATTCCGCATGGAAGCGCAGGACATCGCCAAACTCAAGGCAGTCGTATTGGACTGGGCCGGCACCGTCATCGATTTCGGTTCGTTCGCGCCGATGGGCGTGTTCGTCGACGTGTTCCGGCGATTCGGCGTGGACGTCACGATCGCCGAGGCGCGCGTGCCGATGGGGTTGCCGAAATGGGATCACATCGACGCGATGCTGCGCATCGAGCGCGTGCGCGACGCGTGGACCGCGCGGCACGGCCAGGCACCCGCATCGCGCGACGTCGATGCGATCTACGAGGTGTTCGTGCCGCTCAACGAAGAGGTCGTGCACCGCTATGCCGATCTCGTGCCGGGCGTGCCCGCACTCGCGCGCGCGCTGCGTGCGCGCGGCCTCAAGATCGGCTCGACCACGGGTTACACGCGCTCGATCATGGAGCGTGTTTTGCCGCTCGCGAGGGCGCAGGGTTACGAGGCCGACAACCTCGTGTGCGCGGGCGATCTGCCGGCGGGGCGCCCGACGCCGCTGAACAT
Source organism: uncultured Burkholderia sp. (assembly GCA_963512745.1). Taxonomy (GTDB): domain Bacteria; phylum Pseudomonadota; class Gammaproteobacteria; order Burkholderiales; family Burkholderiaceae; genus Burkholderia. Next base: position 1,360 of record CAUPOD010000008.1, read on the forward strand.
GTACAAGTGCTTTCTCGATCTGAACGTGTGGCCCGGCCGCGCGGTGGTCAAGGTCGACGATACGGGCGTCGGCATCGAGGAGGGCGTGCGCGCTGGATGCTGGACCGTCGGCGTGGCGTTGAGCGGCAACGAGGCCGGCATGAGTCTCGACGAATTCCGGCGCGCGACGCCCGAACGGCTGGCCGCCGCGCGCGAACGCGCCACGCGTACGCTGCGCGCGAGCGGCGCGCATTTCGTGATCGACACCGTGGCGGACCTGCTGCCGGTGCTCGATGAAATCGAGCGGCGGATGGCGGCGGGGGAGCGGCCGCGCGCATAAGCGAGATGCGGCGTGATGTGCGGCGTGTGGTGCTAGGCCGGCGCTTGCGATGCCAATCCCGCCGAGGCTACTCCGCCGCCGTCACCGACACCGTCTTCGTCGCCAGATAAGCCTCCAGCGCTTCCGGCCCGCCCTCGGACCCGTACCCCGAATCCTTCACCCCGCCGAACGGCAGTTCCGGCCACGGCGTGGCGGACTGGTTGATCCACACCATGCCGACCTCCAGCCCGCCCGACAACGCATGCACGTTGTTGAACGCGCGCGTGAACGCATACGCGGCGAGGCCGTACGGCAGGCGGTTCGCCTCGGCGATCGCCTCGTCGAGCGTATCGAAGCCGCGCACCGCGGCCACTGGACCGAACGGCTCGTTGTTGAACACGTCGGCGCCGAGCGGCACGTCGTCGAGCACTGTCGGCGCGAAGAAATTGCCCTTGTCGCCGAGGCGTTCGCCGCCCGTGGCGACAGTCGCGCCCGCCGCGCGCGCATCCGCGACGACCTTCGTCATCGCACCGAGCCGCCGCGCGTTCGCGAGCGGCCCGAGGTTCGTGCCTTCGGCCAAACCGTCGCCGACCTTGAGCCCCTCGGCATGCGCGACGAGTGCGCGCACGAATTCCGCGCGGATGCTGTTGTGCACGAGGAAGCGCGTCGGCGAGATGCATACTTGGCCCGCGTTGCGGAACTTCGCGCCGCCCGCTGCCTTCACGGCGAGCGCGATGTCGGCGTCCGCGGCGACGATTACGGGCGCATGGCCGCCGAGCTCCATCGTCGCGCGCTTCATATGCTGGCCCGCGAGCGCCGCGAGCTGCTTGCCGACCGGCGTCGAGCCCGTGAACGTGATCTTGCGGATCACGGGGTGCGGGATCAGGAAGCCCGAAATCTGCGCAGGGTCGCCGTAGACCAGCCCGAGCACGCCCTTGGGTAATCCGGCGTCCGCGAACGCGCGGATCAGCTCGGCCGGCGACGCGGGCGTCTCCTCGGGCGCCTTCACGAGAAACGAGCAGCCCGTCGCGAGCGCGGCGCTCAACTTGCGCACGACCTGGTTGACGGGGAAATTCCACGGCGTGAACGCGGCCACGGGCCCGACGGGCTCCTTGAGCACCGTCGCCTGCACCGCGAGATTGCGCGGCGGCACGACGCGCCCGTACACGCGCGGGCCTTCGGCCGCGAACCATTCGATGATGTCGGCGGCCGCCATGACTTCGACGCGCGCTTCGGCGAGCGGCTTGCCTTGCTCCTGCGTCATGAGCCGCGCGATCGCGTCCGCGCGTTCGCGCACCAGCGCGGCCGCCTTGACCATGACCGCCGCGCGCTCGTACGCGGGCGTCTTGCGCCATACGGCGAAGCCCGCTTGCGCGGCGCGCACCGCGCGTTCGAGATCGCCGAGGCCGGCTTTCGCGACGGTGCCGATCGGCTCGCCCGTGGCCGGATTGACGACGTCGATCGTGGTGTTGTCCTGCGCGTCGCACCATTCGCCGTCGATGAAGAGTTGAGTGTCCGTGTATCCCGAAACCGCCATCGCACTTCTCCTATGAGCCGAACCAAGTTCGTCGAGCGATTATGACGGGATCAGCCGAAGTTCGTCCGAGACCGCACACGCCGCACTTATTTCAAATGCAAAGCGGCTGGCAGGACTATGCAGTGTCGAGCGGCGGCGATTTGATGCCGCTTGGCCAGATCGCGCACCCGTCCTATGCACTGAGCGTGCTCGGCATGCCGGGGTTCACGGCTTATCACGGGCTGTTGACGATCGGCGAGCCCAAGGCCGGCGAAACCATGGTGGTCGCGTCGGCCAGCGGCGCGGTCCGGTCCGTGGCCGTGCAGATCGCGAAGCTGAAGGGCTGCCGCACGGTCGGCGTCGCGGGCGGGGCGGAGAAGTGCCGCTACGTCGTGGACGAGCTCGGCTTCGACGCCTGCATCGACCACACCGCGCCCGATTTCGCGCAACGGCTCGCGGCGGCATGCCCGAACGGCATCGACGTCTACTACGAGAACGTCGGCGGCGCGGTGTTCGATGCGGTGCTGCCGCTTCTCAACGTGGACGGGCGCGTGCCGTTGTGCGGCTTGATCGCGTACTACAACAACCGCGGCTTGCCGCCCGGCCCGGACCGCGTGCCGCTGCTGCTCAGCACGATTCTCGTGAAACGCCTGCGCGTGCAGGGTTTCATCATCAGCGACCACTATGCGACGGGCTATGCGCTGTTCCTGCGCGAGATGAGCGAATGGGTGAAGGCGGGCAAGGTCAAGATGCGCGAGGACGTGGTCGATGGTCTCGAGCAGGCGCCCGAGGCGTTCATCGGGCTGCTGCAGGGGAAGAACTTCGGCAAGGTGGTCGTCAAGGTCGCGGACGCTTGAGCCGCGAAAGGGCGTGCCTGTGAGCGGCGCGTGGATCAGGAGCCAGATCCACGCGCGCCCGCTGCGTTATTGCGCGCGGCGCTCGCAAACCCGCGCGCCGGGCACCCGCTACCGAGTCACTCCGGCTCGCACTGCACCACGAATTTGACCAACTGGGCCGGACCGAAAGCATTGCTGATCGCGACGTCGGTGGCGTCCCGTCCATGCGCCATCAAGACCCGACCGGTCCGCGGCGCGTTGTTGCGCGGATCGAAGGTTTGCCAGCATCCGCCGATGTAGGCCTCGAACCAGGCCGCGAAATCCATCGGACTGTAGGGCGGCGGCAGGCCGATGTCGCTGATATAGCCGGTGCAGTAACGGGCCGGAATATTCATCGCGCGACACAACGCGACCGCCAAATGCGCGAAGTCCCGGCAGACGCCGGTGCGTTCCACATAGGCCTGCCACGCCGTTTTGGTGGGGCGCGCCTGGGCATAATCGAAGGTGATATGCCGATGCACGAAGTCGCAGATGGCCTGCACCCGGTCCCGACCCAATGGCGTTTGACCGAATAGTTTCCAGGCAATATCGGAAAGCAAGTCGGTTTCGCAATAGCGGCTGCCGAGCAGAAAAACCAGGCACTCGTCCGGTAACGTTTCGACGGGGTGCTGGTAGCCGTAGGGGTGCTCGACCTCGGGGGTATCCGCGATCGCGAGCAGCGCAGTGGTCGACAGCGAAGTCGGGCCGGCCGGCGCGACGATCCGCGTGCAGAGATTACCGAAGCCATCCCGATACTGTGTCATCGCAACCGGCGGATCGATCGCGAGCAGATCGGCGCAGACGATATCCTGAGCCCGCGAATAATGCGTGTTCAGCATCAACATCATCGGCGTCGGCTGCTCGCACTCATAGACCAGTTTATAGCCCACACGTAGGTTCATTGGACAGCCTTTTCCGCTTAGAGCGTCAGCGAATCCTGATAGGGACTGGGATGGGAGGCAACGGTTTTCGCCCAATCGACGAAAACGCGGGGGATTGGAAATCTTCGATTCAAAAGTCGACGGCTCAATATAGCACTGGCAAATATCGCCGCCTCGATCCCTTTTTGTTCGCGCTGGGTTGGATTGGCTTGGCGCCTAGGGAGTCGTCCGAATGGCGGCTGAAAGAAGCCGAAACCTGCGCCGTATAGCGCGCCATGCGCCAAACTCCAGCGCCGGGCCGCCGTTCGTTCATTCGGTGCGATGCGGAACGTCGTTAGGGAATGGATAGGGCGCATGGGGTCCGGGCCATTCGGGCGCGGGCGGACCGCTGGGCGGGGCGTGCGTTGCATGGGCATCGCGAAAAACAAACCCCCGCGGCATGCTGAATCGCCTCCATGAAATTAGACGGTCAAAGGCAACGTGCCCAGGGGCGAGACACCTTCTTCACAGTTGAAGGCGAGGTCTACGCGTTGGCGGTTTCGCTCGGTACTTCGCGATAGAGCCGCATCGCCAGCCAGCACAGCCCGATGCCGACGCCGCCGAGCAAGCCGCCGAACGTGCCCAGCCACGGCAGCCCGAATTCTCCCGCGACGTGGTTGCCGAGCAGCGCGCCCGTGCCGATGCCGACGTTGTAGAGACCGGAATAGAGCGCCATCGCGAGATCGGTCGCCTCCGGCGCCAGTTTCAATACCCACGCCTGCATCGCGAGACCGAACAGCACAATGGCGCCGCCCCACGCAAGCGTGTGAAGCGAAAGCGGCACGATGTTGAGCGTGCACGGAAACAGCACGAGCAGACAGGCCGCCACCGCTATCACAGAGCGAAGTAGAAATTGCTCGGGTCGTTGGGCGAACGCGTGGTTGAAATAGAGCGCGGCGGGAATGCCTGCGATGCCGAACAGCAGCAAGATGTAGGTGATCCGGCTTTCGCTTGCGTGGTTCACGTCGTGGATAAACGGCTCGATATAGGTGTACGACATGAAATGCGCGGATACCACCGCGATCGTGACCAAATAGAGCAACGTCAGCGTCGGCCGCTTGAGTAGCGCCGGCAGATGCGAGATCGAACCCGATTGCTGGCTTTGAAGCACGGGCAGCGTGAAGCGAATCAGTCCCAGCGTGACGGCCGCCGAAGCGCCCACGACGAGAAACGTGAACCGCCAGCCCAGCATCTCGCCGATCACGCGCCCGAACGGGATGCCGGCCACCATGGCGATCGCCGTGCCCGTCGCGAGCATGCTGAGCGCCTGGCTCTTACCGCCGGCCGGGGCGATGCGCACGACCAGCGGGATCGAGATCGACCAGAAAATCGCATGGGCGCACGCTATGCCCAGCCGGCCTATGACCAAGACGGAGAAATTCCATGCGACGCTGGTGACGATGTGGCTCACGATGAACACGACGAGCACCCACGTCAGCAAGGTGCGCCGTTCGCTCTTGCGCGTCAGGATCGTCAGCGGCAGCGACAGCACGGCCACCGTCCACGCATAGATCGTCATGATCAGGCCGATCTGAGTGGTCGGGACATGCAGGCTCTCGGCGATCGTGCTGAGCAGGGCGACGGGGACGAATTCGGTCGTGTTGAAGACGAACGCGGCGAATACGAGGGTGAGAACGCCCCACCAGGCGCGGTCGTAGAGGGGCGGAGCGGATTGAGACATGCGTGGGCGGAAAGGGCGGTGACGTGTCAGTCGACGGTTCGACAGCGGAATTCGGATGGTGCCGAGCTGTCCGGCCGCAGTCAATGGCCCGCGCGATGACTTCAGGCGCCGCTGCGGCGACGCCTGCGCTCGCATCGTTCGAATCACGCAACTACCGGGGCGGCATCCACCCGTGCGCCGGATCGTTCTTGAAGTGCTATCGCAAGTGCAGGCTCAAGGCCTTGCCTTCCCGGCACCGTTGCCTGGCGGATGGGCCAGAATGGCGCCCGTAATGATGTGCACGAGATGATCCGCGCGCGGCGCGAACGAGGGCAGGTCGACGAGCCAGCCGAGCGCCGCCATCAGGCCGAACAGGTCGTCCCCATTCATATCGGTGCGTGCCGTGCCTTCGGCCTGGGCGCGAAGCAGGAGTCGCGCGCTCGCCGAGTGCACCGCCGCGCACGAGGCATAAAGCGCGGAGTCCGGATTCGTGTGGGCTGCCGCCATCAGGGCTACGACGCCCTTATAGCGCTGGGCGAATGCGATCCATTCGCGAAACCAGGACACGAGTGCTTCTTCGGGTGAACTCGACGTTTCGAGTTCACTCGCCTTCTGCGTCAGCGCGTCCAGATTCGTACACAACAGCGCTTCGAACAAGGCTTCTCGCGACGGAAAGTGACGAAGTAGCGTGGCCAATCCTACATCGGCGCGGCGGGCGATATCGCGCATCGACACATCGGCACCATGCTCGGCGACGACTTCACGCGCGACCGTGAGGATGTTGCTGTAATTTTTTTTTGCGTCGGCTCGCATGGATCGCCTTGACAAGTGGATCGCTGATCCGTATATTTGGATCACTGGTTCGGATATGGCGGATCGGTATATGGATCGGTGATCCAAATGATACAGCGCCTTTGTGCCAATGGGAACAGCGGCGCTGCCCTGCACCACAGACGAAAGGTGAAAAATTGTGAAAAAGTTAGAAGGTAAGGTTGCAGTCATCACGGGCGGAAGCAGCGGGATTGGCTTGGCCACAGCCAAGCGCTTCGTGGAAGAAGGGGCGCACGTCGTGATCACTGGGCGACGAGAGAAAGAGCTGAAGGAGGCCGCCGCCGCCATCGGGAAAAACGTCACGACGGTCGTGGGCGACGTGTCGAGCCTGGAGGATCTGGACCGGCTCTATGGCGTCGTGAAAGAGAAACACGGTCACATCGACGTTCTCTTCGCGAACGCGGGCGCAGGGACAATCGCACCGCTCGCGGTCGCTACCGAGGCGCATTTCGACCAGACCTTCGACGTGAACGTGAGGGGAATGTTCTTTACGGTCCAGAAGGCTCTTCCCCTCTTCAAAGACGGCGGTTCGATTATCCTGAACTCTTCGGTCTCGAACGTTCTCGGGCTTCCAGGGTTTACTGCTTACGCCGCGAGTAAGGCGGCTGTCCGCAACTTCGCGCGCGGTTGGACGATGGAATTGAAAGACCGCAAGATCCGCGTGAATTCCATGAGTCCCGGAGCCATCGACACGCCGGCCTTGGCGACGACGACGGGTCTTACCGCCGAACAGGCCGAGCAAGCAGTCGCACAGTTCACCGCGCAGATCCCAATGGGCCGCAGAGGCCTGCCCGAGGAAATCGCGGCAGCAGTCGCGTTCCTCGCCTCCGATGAAAGTTCTTACATCACCGGCGTGGATCTTGCCGTCGATGGAGGCATGGCACAGGTCTGACCCCGGCGCGCTACCGGGCGTTCTTGAGCCCGGTGTCGCAGGTCGTCCGCGCCGAGGGTGAGGCCGACGCGATCCGCATCGCCGACGATTCGTCGTGCGGCGGCGCGGGCCGATTCGGCTACGGGCGCGAGCGGGTCGGCCTGGGCCTAGAGCAGTTAGTCGGTCACAAGCTGATCGGGGTGACCGAAATCGACGGCGAGTTCTGATTGAGACACTTCGCGCGCGATCCGATCCGAGAGAAATGGAGAGATTCCTGTGAGTACCGATGAGAACGTCCAGACCGTGAAGGACTTCTTCGCCGCGATCGGCCGCGGCGACAGGAAGGGTCTGCTGACGCTGGCCGCCGAAGACATCGAGTGGATCATTCCGGGCGAGGACTGGCCCTTGGCCGGAACGCGCCACGGACACACGGGGCTGGCGGATTTGCTTGAGACGGCATCCAAGTCGATGGAAACATCCATAGAGCCCCGGGAGTTCATAGCGCAAGGAGACAGGGTCCTGGTCGTCGGCTTCGCCAGGGGGATGATCAAAGCCACGAACAAGACGTTCGAGGACAACTGGGTCTTCGCCATCACGGTCCGTGACCGCAGACTGACGAGCATCCGGGAGTACATCGACACGCAAGCACTGGCGCGCGCCTCGCAGATGGACACGTCCGGGCTGGCGTAGCGCCGGCCATCCGCGGCCATCGGGTGGGGGGAGCCGGTGGATCGCCTCCTCGCATGCCGCGCGCGCGTCGAATGCCCAACCCCAAAGGAGATTCTTATGTACGACCAATCCAAGCTATCCGAGTTGATCCGGTTCGCACGAGTCGATGCGGGCTCCACCGTCATCGACGTATACCCAGGCGACGGCGACTGGACCCGTCTCTTCTCCGACATCGTGGGACCCGCGGGACGGGTCTTCAGCTTCGTACCGGCCGAAGTCGCCCACTTCAAGAACGATCCGGTCGGCCGCATGCGGACGCTTGCGGCGGAGCCGGGCCGAGAGAACGTGGAAGTCGTCTCGGCGGACCTCGTCGCGATGCCGGAGGTCACGCAACCGGCGGATGTCCTCTGGCTGCATCTGTTCTATCACGACCTCCACACAGCGCTGATGCAGGCCAGGGGCGCGACGGCGGCCGAATTCAATCGAGCCGTCTACGAACGGTTGAAGCCCGGCGGGTTCTACGTCATCGTGGACCACGCCGCCGCCGCAGGGGCGGGCACGAGCGACGCCCAGTCGCTGCATCGGATCGAGCCTGCGTCCGTTCGCAAGGAGGTGGAGGCGGCCGGCTTCGTACTGGACGCGGAAAGCACTACGCTCGCGAACAAGGACGATCCGCACTCGATCACGGCGTTCGATCCCTCGATCAAGGGCAAGACCGATCGCTTCGCCTATCGGTTCGTCAAGCCCTGACAGGTCGCCGATCGGCCGATAGCGCGTGCCGGTGAACTTGAACGGCAGGCGAGACGGCGGCGGAGAAGTTCGGCGAAGCGCTAGCGTTGGTTGCGGTTGCTTGAGTCATTGTTTGATCGCGGAGAAACGGTCATGAAAGTTGGGTTCATCGGCGCGGGTCGCATGGCTACGACCATCGGCCGTCACTTCATCGGTGCGGGCCACGAGGTCGTCCTGTCCAGTTCGCGGGGGCCGGAGGCGTTGGCGGGGCTCGTCGCCGATCTCGGCCCGGCCGCCCGCGCAGGATCCAAGCAGGAAGCTGCGGAATGCGATGTGGTGATCCTTGCCACGAATTGGGCGGATGCGCCGGAGGCGCTCAAGGGCATCGACTGGAGCGGCCGCATACTCGTCGACGGGACGAATGCCCACATGGGCGAGAAACCGGACATCAGTGCTAGCGGCGTAGCGAGATCGGTTGACGCGTTGGAGGGCCGCACGTCGAGCGAGATAGTCGCCGCAATGGCGCCCGGAGCCAGGCTGGTGAAGTCGATCAGCAATATGCCGATGGCCTGGATACAGGATTTCTCGCCACAGAAGCCGAAGACCGTACTGTTCGTGTCGGGAGACGATCGCGATGCCAAGGCGCTCGTGGTCGAGCTTATCGATTCGACTGGCTTGGTCGCGCTCGACCTCGGTTCTCTCGCGGACGGCGGCGCGATGCAACAGCTCGGCGGCCCGCTATCCGCTGTCGAATTGCACTTCGTCCGCCGGATCGTTCGCTAGGAAAAACTCGAGCCGCGTGCATTGTGAGTCCGCGAATTGGCCGCCGTTTCAGAGGGATTCAGGATGAACACCTCCAAACCGATGTTTGTTCGAGAAGTAGCGCGCATCGACGATCCCCAGTTCGCATCGGGACAGGGCGCCGGGCACCGCGCTCGCCGTCTGATCGACGCAGCGGACGCCGCGTTCGCCGATCCGTTCGTCCTGATGGCCGAGGATTGGACGTCCCAGGGGGTATTCCCTTTTCACCCGCATCGCGGCATCGAGACGGTTACATTCGTCATCGAGGGGGCGATCGAGCATCGCGACAGCGCCGGATACGGTGGGGTGATCCGTGCGGGCGATGCCCAATGGATGACCGCCGGCCGAGGCATCCGGCACGAGGAAAACCCTCCGGCCGGGACCAGTGCCCATACCCTGCAGCTCTGGGTGAATTTGCCAGCGGCCGAGAAGATGGCTGTGCCGCGGTATCAAGATCTGGTGGCTTCCGTCTTGCCGGTGCGGAGCGAGCATGGGGTCGAGGTCAGGGTTTTTTCCGGAGCCTACGACGATATGGTCTCGCCCACACTCAACCATCTTCCTGTCACGATGCTCGAGGTGCGGGTCGAAAACGGCGGTGCGTTTCGGCACTCGTTTGCAGCGACCGACAATGCGTTTGTCTACGTTCTCGAAGGTGCGGTCGAGATCGGGGCCGCCGGTGACCTTTTGGAGGCCAGCCAACTTGGCTGGTTAACGCGATCGGAGGAACCGGGATCGTCGGAGCTTACCGTAACGGCGCGGGGCAATGCCGCCCGCTTTCTTCTTTTCGCCGGCCAGCCTTTGCGTGAGCCGATCGCGTTTGGAGGCCCCTTCGTCATGAACACGGAGGCGGAAATCCGGCAAGCGTTCGCCGACTTTCGAGCCGGCCGGTTTTGAACCAGGGCGAGTGGGCGTGTTCTAGAGATTCCGGTGCGAAGTAGCGGGTCGTTGACTATTGCCGATGCCGCGAGCCAGTTCGGTGCCGGCCGCAAGCTTTTCGCGCGTGAGCGCCAAAGGCATGTCTGGACAGGCGCCCAATGCCAGCAGCCATATCCCCCATATACCCCCGGCTGCCACTGGAAATCGCCGAACCGGACAGGCAACAAAAAACCCGCGAAGCCTTGTGCTGTCGCGGGTTTCTGGAATTCCTCGGCTCTCGCCGGAACATCTAATGGTGCCCAGGGCCGGAATCGAACCGGCACGCCTTGCGGCGGGGGATTTTGAGTCCCCTGCGTCTACCAATTTCACCACCTGGGCAATTCCACCATACTGCGCTGGGTTCGGCGTCGTGGCCGATCCGCGGGTGAGTCGGCAATCATCGCAGATTTCGCGAACGAGGGCAAGCGCTTACAACTCGTAGGTCTCGGACGTGCCCTGCAGCGCCTGTTCGATCAGCTTGCGGTTCAGCATCGGCGAGAGCAGCTCCACGAGCGTATAGACATAACTGCGCAGATACGCGCCTTGCTTGAGCGCCACGCGCGTCACGTTGGTGCCGAACAGATGCCCCACGGGAATTGCGCGCAGATTGCGGTCGCGCTCGGCGTTGAACGCGATGTCGGCCATGATCCCCACGCCGAGCCCAAGCTCCACGTAGGTCTTGATCACGTCGGCGTCGATCGCCTCGAGCACGATGTCGGGCGTGAGGCCGCGCTGCGCGAACGCCTGGTTGATCTTCTTGCGGCCCGCGAACGCGTCTTCGTAGGTGATCAGCGGATACTGGGCGAGCTCGTCGAGCGACAGCGTGCGGCGTTCCGCGAGCGGGTGGTCGTGCGGCACCACGGCCACGTGCTGCCACTGGAAGCAGGGCAGCGACACGAGTTCCTTATAGTCGGCGAGCGCTTCGGTCGCGATCGCGATGTCGGCCTGGTCGCGCTGGACCATCTCGGCCACCTGCGTCGGGCTGCCCTGCAGGATCGACAGATGCACCTTCGGAAAACGCTTCTTGAACTCCGCGATCACGGCCGGCAGCGAGTAGCGCGCCTGCGTATGCGTGGCCGCGATGGTCAGGTTGCCCTGGTCCTGCGCCGCGAAATCCTTCCCGACCCTTTTAAGGCTTTCGACTTCCTGAAGGATGCGTTCGATCGACGCGAGGATGATGCGGCCCGGCTCCGTGAGCGAGCGCACGCGCTTGCCGCGCCGCGTGAAGATCTCCACGCCGAGCTCGTCCTCGAGCTCGATGATCGCCTTGGACACGCCGGGCTGCGAGGTGTAGAGCGCCTTCGCCGCTTCTGTCAGGTTGTAATTCTGCCGGACCGCCTCGCGCACAAAGCGAAACTGGTGGAGATTCATTTATAACCCTTGTGTATATAGACAGAATTTTTAAGTCGTTTGAAATATATAGGGAGTTTATTACGATTCATCTTCGTTTTCCAAATATCGATATCTGTATCCGTCATAAGCAAATGACGCGAGCCGGGTAGGCGGCCTGGAGGGTCTGGGCGGTCGATTCGGCGCGGGATGATGCACAATGTCGGGTTCGGCGCGGCGTGCGTGCCGCCAAAATCGCACAGGGGTCCCCGAATGTATCAATATGATCAATACGACCAGACGATCGTCGACGAACGCGTCGCGCAGTACAGCGACCAGGTGCGCCGCCGTCTGTCGGGCGAATTGAGCGAGGATGAGTTCCGCCCGCTGCGCCTGCAGAACGGCCTGTACATGCAGCGCCATGCCTACATGCATCGCATCGCGATTCCGTACGGCAACCTGCGCAGCGACCAGCTCCGCATGCTGGCGCGCATCGCGCGCGAGCACGACCGCGGCTACGGCCACTTCTCGACGCGCACGAACATCCAGTTCAACTGGATCAAGCTCGAGGAAACGCCCGAGATCCTGGCCAAGCTGGCCTCGGTGCAGATGCACGGCATCCAGACCTCGGGCAACTGCATCCGCAACGTGACGGCCGACCAGTTCGCCGGCGTGGCCGCGGACGAGGAAGTCGATCCGCGTCCGTGGGCCGAAATCCTGCGCCAGTGGTCCACGTTCCACCCCGAATTCGCATGGCTGCCGCGCAAGTTCAAGATCGCCGTGTCGGGCTCGAAGGACGACCGCGCCGCGGTGCAGATCCACGACCTCGGCGTCTATCTGAAGAAGAACGAAGCCGGCGAGGTGGTCTGCAGCATCCTGGCCGGCGGCGGCATGGGCCGCACGCCGATCATCGGCGCGATCATCCGCGAGAACCTGCCGTGGCAGCATCTGCTGACCTACTGCGAGGCCGTGTTGCGCGTCTATAACCGCTACGGCCGCCGCGACAATCTCTACAAGGCGCGCATCAAGATCCTCGTCAAGGCGCTCACGCCCGAGAAGTTCGCGCAGGAAGTCGAGGCCGAGTGGCAGCACTTGAAGGACAACCCCTCGACGCTGACCGAAGCCGAAGTCGCGCGCGTGTCGCAGTACTTCGTGCCGCCCGTCTACGAGAAGCTCGCCGATACGGACGCTTCCTACGAGCAACATCTGCTCGAGAACAAGGCGTTCGCGCGCTGGGTCGAGCGTAACGTCGCGCCGCACAAGGTGCCCGGCTATGCGGCGGTCACGCTGTCGCTGAAGCCGCTGACGATCGCGCCCGGCGACGCGACCGACGTGCAGATGGACGCCGTGGCCGACTGGGCCGACGAATACTCGTTCGGCGAGCTGCGCGTGTCGCACGAGCAGAACCTGATCCTCGCCAACGTCAAGAAGCGCGACCTGTTCGCGCTGTGGGAAAAGGCCAAGGCGCAAGGTTTCGCGACGCCGAACATCGGTTTGCTGACCGACATGATCGCGTGCCCGGGCGGCGATTTCTGCTCGCTCGCGAACGCGAAGTCGATTCCGATCGCGCTCGCGATTCAACAGCGTTTCGAGGATCTCGACTACGTGCACGATCTCGGCGACCTGACGCTGAACATCTCGGGCTGCATCAACTCGTGCGGGCATCACCATATCGGCAACATCGGCATCCTGGGCGTCGATAAGGACGGCTCGGAGTGGTATCAGATCACGCTGGGCGGCGAGCAGGGCAACGGCGCGCGCCTCGGCCGCGTGATCGGCCCGTCGTTCTCGGCCGACGAGGTGCCGGACGTGATCTCGAAGCTGATCGACACGTTCGTCGAAGCGCGCGCCGACGGCGAGCGCTTCATCGACACGTATCAGCGCATCGGCCTCGCGCCGTTCAAGGACCGCGTGTACGCGTCGCGCCAGACGGCGCACGCGTAAGCGGGCCTGCATCTCGAACGAGGATTTAGCATGACTTTGATCATCAAGAACCGTGCGGTGACCGAGGATGCGTGGCAGGTGCTGCGCGCGGCCGAGGACGGCTCGCTGCCCGACGCGAAGGCGCTGCCGGCCGGCCCCGTGATCGTGCCGCTCTCGCTGTGGCAAGCTGAGCGCGAGGCGCTGCTGGCCGCCAAGCCGCAAGCCGAACTCGGCGTATGGCTCGCGTCCGATAGCGAACCGACCGATGTGGCCGGCGATCTCGCGCACTTCGCGCTGGTCGCCGTCGATTTCCCGAAATTCGGCGACGGCCGCGGCTACAGCATCGCCACGCTGCTGCGCACGCGCCACGGCTGGACCGGCGAGCTGCGCGCGATCGGCGACGTGCTGCGCGATCAGCTGCTCTATATGTCGCGCTGCGGCTTCGATGCGTTCGCGGTGCGCGCGGACCGCGACATCCATGACGCGCTGAACGCGTTCAAGGAATTCACGCAGTTCTACCAGGCCTCGGTCAGCAATCCCGAGCCGCTGTTCCTCCGCATGCAAGCTGCGGACGCGAAGGTGAGCGCATGAGTGCCGCTACCGTTTCTTCCGCCGCCGCGACGGCTTCAGGCCAGCCGCACGCCGGCGTGCCCCCCGAACTCGCCGCCAAGATCGCGCGCCTCGACGCGTTCCTCGCCGAGATCGCCGCGCGCCATCCGGCGCAGGACGGGCACGTGCAGGTCAAGTTCGCGAGCAGCCTCGCGGCCGAGGACATGCTGCTCACGCACGCGATCCTGTCGAAGCGACTGCCGATCGGCATCTTTTCGCTGAATACGGGGCGTCTGCATCCGGAAACCGTGGGCATGTACGAGACCGTGCGCGAGCGCTACGGCTACGAGATCGAGCAGTTCCATCCTCAGCAGCCGGCCGTCGACGAATACGTGGTGCAGTTCGGGCTCAACGCCTTCTACGAGAGCGTCGATCTGCGCAAGCGCTGCTGCGAGATCCGCAAGGTCGAGCCGCTCAATCGCGCGCTGGCCGACGTCGCCGCATGGGTCACGGGGCAGCGCCGCGAGCAGTCGGTCACGCGCACCGAGCTGAACGAGACCGAGCACGACGACGCGCGCGGCATCGCCAAGTACAACCCGCTCGCCGACTGGAGCGAGGCCGAAGTGTGGGCCTACTTGAAGGCCTATGACGTGCCCGTGAATCCGCTGCATGCGCGCGGCTACCCGAGCATCGGCTGCGAGCCGTGCACGCGTGCGGTCCGCCCGGGCGAGGACAGCCGCGCGGGCCGCTGGTGGTGGGAGTCGCGCGACTCGAAGGAGTGCGGGCTGCATGTGTCGCCCGCGCCCGTGTCGGCGCTCGGCGCGAGCAGCGCGCTGCGTTGACGTTGCCGCCACGCATGACCGGACATAGACAAAATCATATTCGGCCCCGCGGGGCCTACCCAGACAACAGAAGGACCGACGCCATGAGTACGACGCTCGAACCCGCATCCGCCGGCACCGCAAGCCGGATGGGCCACCTCGACTGGCTCGAAGCCGAATCCATTCATATCCTGCGCGAACTCGTGGCCGAGTGCAGCAAGCCCGCGCTGCTGTTCTCGGGCGGCAAGGACTCGGTCGTGGTCCTGCATCTCGCGCTGAAGGCGTTCGGCCTCGGCCCGGACCGCAAGACCACGCTGCCGTTCCCGCTCGTGCATATCGACACGGGTCACAACTACGACGAAGTGATCGATTTCCGCGACCGCCGCGCCAACGAAATCGGCGCCGAGCTCGTGGTCGGCCACGTCGAGGATTCGATCAAGCGCGGTACGGTGGTGCTGCGCCGCGAGACCGATTCGCGCAATGCCGCGCAAGCCGTCACGCTGCTCGAGACGATCGAGGAACACGGCTACACGGCATTGATCGGCGGCGCGCGCCGCGACGAAGAGAAGGCGCGCGCGAAGGAGCGCATCTTCTCGTTCCGCGACGAATTCGGCCAGTGGGATCCGAAGGCGCAGCGCCCGGAACTGTGGAGCCTCTACAACGCGCGCCTGCACAAGGGCGAGCACCTGCGCGTGTTCCCGATCTCGAACTGGACCGAGCTCGACATCTGGCAATACATCGCGCGCGAGAAGCTCGAACTGCCGTCGATCTATTACGCGCATCATCGCGAGATCGTGCGCCGCAACGGCCTGCTCGTGCCCGTCACGCCGCTCACGCCGATGCGCGAGGGCGAGACCAGCGAAGAGGCGCTCGTGCGCTTCCGCACCGTGGGCGACATCTCGTGCACGTGCCCGGTCGAGAGCGACGCGGACAACGTCGAGAAGATCATCGCGGAGACCGCGGTGACCGAGATCACGGAACGCGGCGCTACGCGCATGGACGATCAGACGTCCGAGGCCGCGATGGAGCAGCGCAAGAAGCAAGGCTATTTCTGAAGCACACGAGGATATCCGCATCATGAGTACCATCGAACAGAACGAAGACCTCGGCGTGCTGCGCTTCATCACCGCGGGCAGCGTCGACGACGGCAAGAGCACGCTGATCGGCCGCCTGCTGTACGACAGCAAGGCCGTGTTGTCTGACCAGCTGTCGGCGCTGTCGCGCGCCAAGAACAAACGCACCGTGGGCGACGAGATCGATCTCTCGCTGCTGACGGACGGCCTCGAGGCCGAGCGCGAGCAGGGCATCACGATCGACGTCGCGTACCGCTATTTCGCGACGGCCAAGCGCAAGTTCATCATCGCCGACACGCCGGGCCACGAGCAGTACACGCGCAACATGGTCACGGGCGCCTCGACCGCGCACGCCGCGATCATCCTGATCGACGCGACGCGCGTGACGTTCGAGAACGGCGTCGCGCAACTGCTGCCGCAGACCAAGCGCCATAGTGCGATCGTCAAGCTGCTCGGCCTGCAGCACGTGATCGTCGCGATCAACAAGATGGACCTCGTCGACTACAGCGAGGCGCGCTTCAACGAGATCCGCGACGCGTACGTGACGCTCGCGCAGCAACTGGGCCTGCAGGACGTGCTGTTCGTGCCGGTCTCGGCACTCAAGGGCGACAACATCGTCACGGCGAGCGAGAAGATGCCGTGGTACGCGGGCGAGCCGCTGCTCGACGTGCTCGAACTGCTGCCGGTCGCGAGCGATCTCGGCACGGCGCTGCGTTTCCCGGTGCAGTGGGTCGCGCGCCAGGACGGTTCGAGCGCCGACGATTTCCGCGGCTACATGGGCCGTATCGAGGCCGGCGAAGTCAACGTCGGCGATGCGATCACGGTGCTGCCGTCGAACCGCAGCGCCACGGTGGCCGAGATCATCGCGCCGGTGCCGGGCGGCACGGCCGCCGTGCCGCGCGCGTTCGCGGGCCAGACCGTGACGCTGCGCCTGGCCGAGGACGTCGACGTGTCGCGCGGCGATACGTTCGTGCCCGCGGCGCAACCCGTCGAGCCGGCCAAGAAGCTCGAAGCGGACCTGTGCTGGTTCGACGAGATGCCGTTGTCGACGCAGCGCAAGTA
>CAUPOD010000009.1:0-17714 GCA_963512745.1 uncultured Burkholderia sp.
CGGTGAGCCTGATCGAGCGCGTGATCGAAGAGCAGGCGGGCGGGGATCCGTCGCGCGCCAAGGCGATCCGCGCGTCGATCGCCGAAACCATCGGCACCGATCTGTCGCAGATCCGTCCCGGCTCGGAAGCCGCGGCACGCCTCAAGACGCAGCTGCAGCGCGACGGCGGCTGGTCGCAGTACATGGAGGTCGGCATCGGCCCGGACGCCGAAGTGTTTTCCAAATCGCAACCGATGTCCGCGGTCGGCTTCGGCGCGGACATCGGCTTGCACCCGGCCTCGGCCTGGAACAACCCCGAGCCCGAAATCGTGCTCGCCGTCAACGCCGCGGGGCAGATAGTCGGCGCCGCGCTCGGCAACGACGTCAACCTGCGCGACATCGAGGGACGCTCGGCGCTGCTGCTCGGCAAATGCAAGGACAACAACGGCTCGTGCGCGATCGGGCCGTTCGTGCGCGTATTCGACGAGCATTTCACGCTCGACACGGTGCGCGCCGCGAGCGTGTCGCTGCGCGTGGAGGGCCTGGACGACGGCTTCCTGCTCGAGGGCGTGAGCCACATGCGCGAGATCAGCCGCGACCCGCTCGACCTGGTGGCCCAGACCGTCGGACCGCACCATCAATACCCGGACGGCTTCATGCTGTTCCTCGGCACCATGTTTTCGCCGATCAAGGATCGCGACAGCGCGGGCGGCGGCTTCACGCATCATCTCGGCGACCGCGTGACGATCAGCGCACCGCCGCTCGGCGCGCTGGTCAACACCGTGCGCCTGTCGACCGAGATCGAACCGTGGACCTTCGGCGTGCGCGCGCTGTATCGCAACCTCGCCATGCGCGGGCTGCTCGGCGCGCGTTGAACCTGCGCCGAGCGTGCCCGCTCGTTTTTAACTAACGGAATGCTTCGATGAATCAGTTTCCGCTCTATATCGGCGGCCAGTGGACGCCCGGCGCAAGCGTCGCGGACAACGTCAATCCGTCCGACCTCGACGACGTGATCGGCCAATACGGCCAGGCCAGCGCGCAGCAGGTCCGGCAGGCCGCCGCGGCCGCGCGCGCGGCGTTCGCGCAGTGGTCGCTGGCGACGCCGCAGCAGCGTTTCGACCTGCTCGACCAAGTCGGCAACATCCTACTCGCGCGCAAGGCAGAATTGGGCCGTCTGCTCGCGCGCGAGGAAGGCAAGACGCTGCCCGAGGCGCTCGGCGAAGTCGGCCGCGCCGCGCAGATCTTCAAGTTTTTCGCGGGCGAGGCGCTGCGCGCGGGCGGCGAGATCGTGGCGTCGGTGCGGCCCGGCATGACGGTCGAAATCACGCGCGAGCCGCTCGGCGTGTGCGGCCTGATCACGCCGTGGAATTTCCCGATCGCGATTCCGGCCTGGAAGATCGCGCCCGCGCTCGCGTTCGGCAACTGCGTGGTGTTGAAGCCCGCGGAATTGACGCCGGGCTGCGCGTGGGAACTCGTCAAAATCATCGCCGAAGCGGGCGCGCCGGCCGGCGTGATCAACCTCGTCATGGGCGCGGGTGCCGAGGCCGGCGCAGCGCTGGTGGAGTCGCCCGACCTCGATGCCGTCAGCTTCACGGGATCGGTGGCGACGGGGCGCGCGATCGCGGCGGCATGCGTCGCGTCCGGCAAGAAATTCCAGCTCGAAATGGGCGGCAAGAACCCGATGGTAGTGCTCGACGACGCAGACCTCGACGTCGCCGTGGAAGCCTGTCTGAACGGCGCGTTCTATTCGACCGGTCAGCGCTGCACGGCATCGAGCCGACTGATCGTGACGGCCGGTATCCACGCGCGCTTCGTCGAGGCGCTGCTGGCGCGCATGCATGCGCTGAAGGTGGGCCCCGCACTCGACCCCGCCACGCAGATCGGCCCCGTGGTCGATGCGCGCCAGCTCGCCCAGGACGAACGTTACCTCGCGCAGGCGCGCGAGGAAGGCGGCGTGGTGCATGGCGGCCAGCGCGTGACCACGGCGCCGACGCGCGGCTTCTTCCTCGCGCCCGCGCTCGTCACCGGCACGCGGCCGGAGATGACGATCAACCGCGAAGAAGTGTTCGGCCCGGTGGCCTCGGTGATCGAGGTGGCCGGCTACGACGAGGCCTTGGCCGTGGCGAACGACACGCGCTTCGGGCTGTCGGCCGGCATCTGCACCACGTCGCTGAAATACGCGAGCCACTTCAAGCGGCACGCGCAGGCCGGCATGGTGATGATCAATACGGCGACGGCCGGCGTCGACTATCACGTGCCGTTCGGCGGCCGCAAAGGGTCGAGCTATGGCCCGCGCGAGCAAGGCACGTATGCGCGCGAGTTCTATACGACGGTCAAGACGGCCTACATCGACGCCGGACGCGTTTGAACGAGGCACGGCGGGACCGGCCGACGCAGGCGTCGGCCGCCAGCGCTAGCTGCCTGACGTACCTCCGACCGCCCTTCAGCGTACCACCGGCGTCGCGCCGAACGTCACCGTGCAAACCGCTTGCGGCAGGCCTGCGGCGTCGGCCCGAAACATGAATAAACCGCCCGCCTCCGGCTCCGCGCGCAATGCGGCTTCGTCGAGCCCCTTGCGCGCCGTGGTCGCATAGACGGTCCGCAAGTCGGCCCCGCCGAACGCTAGCTTCGTGACGTTCGAACACGGAAACGCCACATGCCCGAGCAGCCGGCCGTCGGGCGCGTAGCGTTCGATGCGCGCGCCGCCGAACAGCGCGACCCACACGCAGCCGTCCGCATCGACGGCCATGCCGTCCGGATAGCCCGTGCCTTCGATCGTGGCGAATACGCGGCGGTTTTCCAGCAGGCCGCCGTCGGCCACGTCGAACGCATGGACGATGCGCCGCAGCGTATCGGTGTGGTACAGGACACGGCCGTCGGGGCTCATGGCCGGGCCGTTCGTGATGACGTAGCCGCTATCGCGCGCGTCGAGCCGGCCGTCCGGCGCGAGGCGGTAGAGCACGCCGCTCGGCTGCGTCTCGGCATCGTCCATCGAACCGAACCACAGCGCGCCCGACGCATCGACGTAGCCGTCGTTGAGCCGGTTGCCGGGCCGCTCCGTCTCGACCGCCAGCAGCGCACGGAACGCGCCCGTGCGGTAGTCGAACCGAGACAAGGCGCCCTGCGTGCCGCAGATCAGCGAACCGTCCGCGGCCGGCAACGCGAAGCCGGTCTGGCCCGGCGTCTGCCACGCTTGCCGCTCGCCCGTCTCCGGCACATAACGGTACAGGCGGCATGCCTTGATATCGACGAACCAGACCGCACGCGCGGCCGCGTCCCACAGAACGCCCTCGCCCAGCGTCGCGGCGACCGGCCAGACGCAGACGGGTGTGCTTGCATGCATCGTGTGTGCTCCCGTAAACGTGCGGTACGGCGCGGTGCGTCAAAGGCCGCCGTACCAGCCCGCATCGACCATATATTCGTGCGCGGTGCAGCGCGACGCATCCTCGGACGCCAGGAACAGAGCCATGCGCGCCACGTGCACGGGATCCACGCGTTCGTGCAGGCACTGCTCGCCGATCAGCTTGGCCTCGCTTTCCGGGGACTGCCACAGCTGCATCTGGCGCGGCGTGCGGACCGCGCCCGGCACGATGCAGTTCACGCGGATACCGAAGCCGCCGAGGTCGCGCGCGAGCCCGCGCGTCATGCCCTCGATGCCGGCCTTGGCCGTCATGTAGATCGACAGCCCCGGCTGCGCCAGATACCACGAGATCGAGCCGAAATTCAGGATCACGCCGCCGCCGCGCCGCTTCATGCCGTCGATCACGGCCTGCGCGCAGAAGAACTGGTGGCGCAGGTTGACCTGGATCCGGTTGTCCCAGTACTCGGCGGTGATCTCGCCGGGCAGATGGCGGTCGTCGTTGGCCGCGTTGTTGACGAGCACCTCGACCGGGCCGCCCTGCTCGGCGATCGCCGCGAACGTCGCGTTCAAGGCGGCGATGTCGCGCAGATCGCAGTAGTGAAACCTCGGCGGATACTTGGCGTCGGCCAATTCGGCGGCGAGCGCCTCGGCGTCGGCGCGCGCGATGTCGATGAAGCTCACGCGCGCGCCCTGCCGCGCGAAGGCTTCGACCAGCGCGGCGCCAATGCCGCTGCCGCCGCCGGTGATCGCGACGTGCCTGTCCGCCAGGCTCGGATAGATTGCATAGGTCATCGGTACTTTCCTAGATTGATTGGTATCGGGCGGCTCAGCGGCGCCCCGCGCGCGACAGCACATCGACCCAGACGGCCAGCACGAGAATCCCGCCCTTCACGATCATCTGCCAGTACGCATCGACGTCGAGCATCGACATGCCGTTGTCCAGGCTCGCCATCACCAGCGCGCCGATCAGCGCGCCATACACGGTGCCCGAGCCGCCGCGCATCGAGGTGCCGCCGATAAAGCACGCCGCGATCGCGTCGAGCTCGCCCATCTGGCCGGCCGACGGCGAGCCGGCCGCCAGCCGCGCCGTGTTGACGAGCCCCGCGAATGCGCACATCAGGCCCATCAGTCCGAAGATCGCCAGCTTGACGCGATCGGTGTTGACGCCCGACAGCCGCGTCGCCTCGAGGTTCGAACCCACCGCGTAGATGCGGCGCCCGAACACGGTCTGCGTGGCGATCCACGTGAAGACGCCGAGCAGCGCGAGCAGCATCAGGACCGGCACCGGGATGCCGCCGTATTCGTCGAGCATCGCCACGAACACGAACAGCACCGCGCCGGACGCGATCACCTTCGCCACGTCCTGCCAGAGCGGCACCACGGCCAACTGATAGCGCAGGCGGCCGCGGCGCTGCCATACCACCAGCAGCGCGACGAGCACGAACAGCAGCACCGCCAGCGCGTCGCCGGCCAGCCGCGGCAGATAGCCCTGGCCGATGAAGACGAACGGCTCGGACACCGGCGCGATCGTCGAACCGCCCGTGATGCCGAGCAGGATGCCGCGATACGCGAGCATGCCGCCCAAGCCGACGATGAACGACGGCACGCCCCGGTAGGTGGACCACCAGCCGTTGAACAACCCGATCGCCACGCCGAGCAGCAGCACCGTCGCGACGGTCGCGGCGATCGGCCAGCCGTGGCCCTGGTCGAGGATCGCCGCGACCCCGCCGAGCAGCCCGAGCAGCGAGCCGACCGACAAGTCGATCTCCCCGGCGATGATCACGAACACCATGCCGCAGGCGAGCATGCCGGTGGTGGACATCTGCCGCAGCAGGTTGGACACGTTGCGCGGCGAAATGAACGCGCCGTCGGTGAGCACCGAGAAGAACACCCAGATCGCCGCCACCGCGATCAGCAGGGCCAGGATCTTGTAGCGCGCGAACAGCTGCTGAAAGCGCCGCGCGCCCGGCACGCCGGCCTGCGGCGCCGCGTTCTTGGCGGCGGGAGAAGTCGTTTGAGGCGTCATGCTGAACTCGCTTGGTTGGCGGCCGCCGCGCGTCCGGCGGGACGGATCGCGGCCGTGAGAATATGTTCCTGGGTCAGGCCGTCGTTGACGAAATCGCCGCGCAGCTCGCCCTCGCCGATCACCAGCACGCGATCGCTGATGCCCAGCACCTCGGGCAGTTCGGACGACACCATCACGATCGACATGCCGCGTTTGGCCAGCTCGAAAATCAGCTTGTAGATCTCGTACTTCGCGCCCACGTCCACGCCGCGCGTCGGCTCGTCGAGGATCAGCACCTTGGGATCGGTCAGCAGCATGCGCGTGAGCACCGCCTTCTGCTGGTTGCCGCCCGACAGACTCGCGATCGACAGCATCGGATGCGCGGCGCGCACCGACAGGCGCTGCATCTCGGTGCGGATGGTGTCGTGCTCGGCCGCCGCGTCGATGCGGCCCGGCGACGAGAAGCGCTGCAGCACCGCCAGCGTGATGTTATGGCCCACGCTCATCAGCGGCACGATGCCGTGGCGCTTGCGGTCCTCGGGCACCATCGCGATCCCGGCGCGGATCGCGTCGAGCGGCGCGCGGATCTTGACCGGCTTGCCGTCGAGCCATACCTCGGCGCGGCTCGTGCCCGGATAGGCGCCGAAGATCGCCTGCATCAACTCGGTCCGCCCCGCGCCGACCAAGCCCGCGACGCCGAGGATCTCGCCGCGGCGCAGCGCGAACGACACGTCATCCACGCGCTTGCGGCGCGGATTGGTGACGTCGTAGCAGGTCACGTGGCGCGCCTCGAACACCACGTCGCCGATCGGGTGCGGTTCGCGCGGAAACAGGTTGGCGATCTCGCGGCCGACCATCTGCGCGATGATGCGCTCGGTGGTCAGCGCGGCCATCGGCTCGGTCGCCACGTGGCGGCCGTCGCGGATCACCGTGATCGTGTCGCACACGGCCTCGACCTCGTCGAGCTTGTGCGAAATGTAGACGCAAGCGATGCCGCGCCGCTTCAGGTCGCGCACGATGTCGAGCAGGATGCGCGTCTCGGCCGCCGTCAGCGACGACGACGGCTCGTCGAGAATCAGCAGCTTGGCCTGCTTGTTGAGCGCCTTGGCGATCTCGATCAGCTGCTGATGGCCGCCGCCGTAGTTCATCACCGGCTGCGCCACGTTGATGCCCCCGATGTTGAGGTCGCGCAGCAGCTGGTCGGCGCGCTGATACATCGCCGCATAGTTCATGCGGCCGCCCGGCAGCGTGATCTCGTTGCCGAGGAAAATGTTCTCGGCCACCGACAGCTCCGGCACCAGCATCAGTTCCTGGTGGATGATCACGATGCCCGCGCGCTCCGTGTCGCGGATGCCGTGCGCCTGCAGCGGGCGCCCCTCCCAGAGAACGTCCCCGTCCCAGGTGCCGTGCGGATAAACGCCCGACAGCACCTTCATCAGCGTCGATTTGCCCGCGCCGTTCTCGCCGCACAGCCCGACGCATTCGCCCGGCCGCACCTCGAGATCGATGCCGTCGAGCGCCTTGACTCCATCAAACGTCTTGACGATGCCGCGCATCGTCAACAGTGCTTGTGCCATACCCTGCCTCTATGCGTGGAACAGGACGGCGCGCCCGCATGGCCGCGCGCCGCCGTCCGGAAACGGCCCGCTTACTGGCCGTCGATCTGCGCCTGGGTATAGAAACCGTCCTTGACGACCACATCGGCATTCGCCTTGGTCAGCAGGGTCGGCTGCAGCAGCACCGTATCGACCTTCTTCTTGCCGTTGTCGTACTGCGCGTTGTACGGCGGCTTCGTGCCCTGGGCCAGATCCACCGCCACCTGCGCCGCCGTCGAGGCGATCAGCTTGAGCGGCTTATAGACCGTCATGGTCTGCGTGCCGGCGATCACGCGCTTGACCGCCGCCAGATCCGCATCCTGGCCCGAGACCGGCACCTTGCCGGCCAGATGCTGCGCGGCGAGCGCCTGGATCGCGCCGCCCGCGGTGCCGTCGTTAGAGGCCACCACCGCGTCGATCTTGTTGTTGTTCGCGGTAAGCGCGTTCTCCATGATGTTGAGCGCGGCCGAGGCGCTCCACTCCGGCACCCACTGCGACCCGACGATCTTGATGTCGCCGCGGCTGACGGCCGGTTGCAGCACCTTCATCTGCCCGGCGCGCAGCATCTTCGCGTTGTTGTCGGTCGGCGCGCCGCCGAGCAGGAAATAGTTGCCCCTCGGCTGCGCCTTGAACACGCCCGCGGCCTGCATTTCGCCGACCTTCTCGTTGTCGAACGAGATATACGCGTCCACGTCGGCGTCGAGGATCAGGCGGTCGTACGACAGCACCTTGATACCCGCCTTTCTCGCCTCGGCGACCACGTTGGTGAGCGCCTTCGAATTGAACGGCACGATCACGATCACGTCCACGCCGCGCGAGATCAGGTTTTCGATCTGCGAAATCTGCCGCTCCTCGCTGGCGTCCGCGGACTGCACAGACACCTTGGCGCCGAGTTTTTCCGCGGCCGCGACGAAGTAATCGCGATCGCGCGACCAGCGTTCCACGCGCAGATCGTCGATACAGAAGCCGATTTCGGGGTGCGCCTTGCTCGCGTGGGCGAGCGGCGCGGCCAGCGACAGGCTCGCCAGCACGACTCCGCTAACCAGCGAAGCCAAAACGGAACGGCGCTTGGTCGATTTCATGTGTCTCACTCCAGGGTTATTTTTAGTGATTACCCGCGAGGGGCGATGCCCGCACGCCGCCGCGGCACGCCGGGCGCCCGCAACATGACCGGCATGGTGCCAGCGGCGGCGCGGCGCCGACAATTGCGAAATTGCACAGTCCGCTTAACATTTCTCGCGAGTCGCGTGCGCGGGTGCGGCGCGTTCGCGCCGGGCGGTCTAGAATGCTCGGACGAATTCAGGGCCGCCCACGCACGCGGCCGCCGACCGCACCCAGGAGACACGGCCGCCGCGCGCGGCCGCCGCGCATGCAACGTCAGACGCCGCCTCAACGCATCCATCGCATCGCGCTGCTGTTCAACGCGAACAAGGTTTACGACCGGGAAATCATCGCCGGCATCGGCGATTATTTGCGCTCGACGCGCGTGGCGTGGGACCTGTTTCTCGAAGAGGACTTCCGCTGCCGCCTGGCCGGCATCGACCGCTTCGAAGGCGACGGCATCATCGCCGATTTCGACGATCCGGCCGTCGACGAAGCGCTGCGCGGCTGCCCGCTGCCGGTGGTGGCGGTGGGCTCGTCCTACGAGGATGCGGCGCAGTACCCCGCCCAGCTGCCGTACATCGCGACCGACAACGTGAAACTGATGTCGCTCGCCTACCGCCACTTGATCGATGCCGGACTCGAGCATTTCGCGCTCTACAGCCTGCCGCAGGCCGGCGAAAACCGCTGGGCGCAGCAGCGCGAACTGGCCTACACGCGCCTGCGCCGCGACGACGAACCCGATGCGGCGCGCATCCGCGGCGAGATCTACCGCGGCCTGTCCACCAGCGCGCCGGCCTGGAACCAGGCGATCGGCCAGCTGATCGAATGGCTGCGCGCGCTGCCCAAGCCGGTCGGCGTGATCGCCGTGACCGACGCGCGTGCGCGCCACCTGCTGCAGGCCTGCCTGCTGGCCGGGCTGACGGTGCCCGAGGAAATCGCCATCATCGGCATCGACAACGATCCGCTCACGCGCACCCTCAGCCGCATCCCGCTGTCCTCGGTGATCCAGGGCACCACAGAGATGGGCCGCACGGCCGCGCACCTGCTGCACCAGATGCTCGGCGGCGCGCGCTTTCCGGGCCGTCAGATCCTGGTGCCGCCGGTCGGCATCAACGTGCTGGCCTCCACGCGCCACGAGCCGCTGGCGAGCCCCTACGTGATGCGCGCGCGCCATTTCATCCGCCAATATGCGTGCCAGGGTATCCGCACCGAACAGGTGGCCGACTACGTGGGCGTCTCGCGCTCCTCGCTCGAGGAATACTTCCGGCGCGAGCTGCACTGCACCGTGCACCAGGAAATCCTGCGCCACAAGCTCGATGCGGCCAAGGCGCTGCTCGCGCAGCGCGATGCGTCGAGCGCCGAGGTCGCGGTGCGCTGCGGCTTCACGTCGGTGCAATACATGCATGCCGTATTCCGCCGCGAACTCGGCTGCACGCCGCGCGAATACCAGGAAAGCGCATTGACGGGAGCGCAGGCATGAACTCGATTCATTCGGCTCGTTTGGAGCATTCGGCGCATTCGGCCGCCGCCGCGCCGGCGCCTCGCTCGACCGTTGCCGTGCGCAATTGGGGCCGCCTGCCGGGCGGCGATCCGGTGCGCTTGTTTACGCTGCGCAACGCGCACGGCATGAAGGTGAGCGTCAGCGATCTCGGCGCCACGCTCGTGTCGTGGCAGGCGCCGGACCGCAACGGCCGCCTGGCCGACATCGTGCTCGGCTATCAAACGCCGGACGCCTACTTGGCAGCGGACGCCTACATGGGCGCGCTGGTCGGCCGCTGGGCCAACCGCATCGCGGGCGCGCGCTTCGCCCTCGACGGCGTCGAACACGCGCTCGACCGCAACGAAGGCCCCAACCTGCTGCACGGCGGCGCCAGCGGTTTTCATCGTGCGCTGTGGGAAGCCGAGGCAGCGCACGGCGCGCTGACGCTGCGTCTCGAATCGCCCGAGGGCGACGCGGGCTTTCCGGGCAACCTGCAGGTCCAGGTGCGTTACGCACTGGACGATACCGGCACGCTCTCGATCGAATACGCAGCGAGCAGCGACGCGCCTACGCCGCTGAACCTGACCAGCCATCCGTATTTCAACTTGAGCGGGCGCCCCGGCACCGACGTGCGCGGCCACGTGCTACAGATCGACGCGCAGCAATATCTCGAAGTCGATGCCCACGGCATCCCCACGCAACTCGCGAACGTAGCCGGCAGCGCCTTCGACTTCCGCGAGGGCGCGCCGCTCGGCGCGCGCCTCGACTGGCCGCATGCGCAACTGGCGCAGGCCGGCGGTTTCGACCATTGCTTCGTGCTGAACGCCGCGGACGGCCCGGCGCGTGCGGTCCGCACCGTGGCGCGCGTCTACGACCCGGGCAGCGGCCGCGAACTGACCGTGGACACCGACCAGCGCGGGCTCCAGCTCTATACCGGCAACAAGCTCGGCGGCGTGCACGAGCCGCACGGCGCGCTATGCCTCGAGGCCGGCGCGTTCCCGAATCACGTCAACATGGCCGATGCGGAAAGCGTGGTGCTGCGGCCGGGGCACGTCTATCGGCAGACTACGCGGTATCGGCTCAGCGTGTTGGGCTGACGACCGGCCCATCGCGATAGGGGCACGGACGGACACGGACGGCCCGGCCTGTCATGGCACGCGCGCCGGGCCGCGGCCTCATCCCCCAAGCGCCCGATACAACGCCACCGCCGCCAACGCATGATCGCGCCGCGCGTCGTTCAACGCGTCGGCTTCGTGGAGAGACGCGTCCTGCGCGCTCAATACGTCCAGGAAATTTGCCGCGCCCCCCTTATACAATTCGATCGAAAGCGTCAGCGCCGTATCGGACGCCGTCAACGCATCCTGTAAGCGCGCCACCTGTTGCGCACGGCTCGCCAGATCGATGCGCGCGTCCTCGACCTGCCTGAGCGCCTGCAGCATCGTCTGATGCAGCGCGAGTTCCGA
This sequence comes from uncultured Burkholderia sp., assembly GCA_963512745.1. Classification (GTDB taxonomy): domain Bacteria; phylum Pseudomonadota; class Gammaproteobacteria; order Burkholderiales; family Burkholderiaceae; genus Burkholderia. The sequence goes on from CAUPOD010000009.1 coordinate 10,988, forward strand.
CTCGCGCAGGCGGCTCTCGCTCACGTCGATATCGGCCCCGATGCGCCCCGCATCGAAAATCGGGCTCGTCGCGCTCAACGCCGCGCTGAACAGGTTGTCGGTCAACGTCGGCAAACCTAAATAAGCCGCCGACAGCAACCCATCCGACAAATTCAAGCGAAATCGCGGGTAACGCTCCGCACGCGCCGCGCCCACTTCGGCGGCGCGGCGCTCGACCGCCGCATAGGCGACACGCACGTCCGGACGGTGCAGCAACGCTTCCGACGGCAACGACTGCGGCAGCCGCTCGGCAGGTGCCGGCACGGGCCGCGGCTCGTCGAACGACAACGCATCCGGCGCCTCCGGCGCCCGTCCCGCATAGACGGCGAGCAGATTCAGCCGATGCCGGATCTCCGCGTCGGCGCCCGGCAATCTCGATGCGAGATCCTCGAGCTGGTTCCGCGCACGCGCCACATCGAGGCGCGTCGCCAGACCGAAGTGCAGCCGATCCTGCGTCAGCTTCAACGCGCGCCGCCGAATCGCGATGTTGTCTTCCTCGATGCGCCGCTCGGTCTGCGCCCAGCGCAGCTCGATATATGTACTCGCGGCTTCGCCCGCGAGCGCCAGTTTCAACGCCTGCAGCGATTCGCGGCTGCCGTCGGCCTGCGCCCGCGCCGCGAGCACGGCCAGCCGCTCGCCGCCGAACACGTCCGGCTCCCAAGCCGCGCTCACGCCGATGCCCGCTTCGCGCACGTAACCGAGCGGCGGCGGCGTGTTCTGCCGCGTGTCGGCCAGCGTCGCCGTCGCATCGAGTTCGGGCGCCAGATCGGCACGGCGGCGGCGCACGAGCGCGTCCGCCTGCGCGGCGCGCTCCACCGCCGCGCGCACGTCGAGGTTCCGATCGAGTACCGAGGCGATCAGCGCATGCAGCACCGGGTCGCCGAAATCCTGCCACCACGCATCGACGTCGAGCGCCTGCTGCGGCGCGGCCACGCTCCACGCCGACGGCGCGACGCCTTGGACGGTGTCGGCCAGGTTCGCATGCCGTGCGGGCTCGCCCGCGCATCCGGCCAGCATCAACAGCAGGCCGCTCACGACCGCCGGCCACCTAAAAGATCTCGTCATGACAATTGGGCGCTCGAACGCCGCAGAGGAAAATCGGGCAAACAATCGAACAGACATCAGTGGGCATCCGGAGGTGGCGCGCGATTGCCGAACGGCTCGGTCAACATCACGCAGAAAAAACCGACCGCGAAACACAGCGCGAGCACGAAGAACGCATCGGAGAAGGTCATGACCAGCGCTTCGCGCATCATCAGGTTGCGCAGCAGTGCGGCGGAGGCCTGTGCGGAACTCAACACATCGCCAGCCGCGGCACCGATCTGCCGCGCGCTACGCGACAAGAACGCCGCGGCCGCGGGCTGCCCCGTCGTGACGTGCTCGGCGAGCCGCAGATAATGGAAATTCAAGCGGTCGTTGAGCATCGTGCTGGCGACCGCAATGCCGATCGCCCCGCCCAGATTTCGCATCAGATTGAACAGCCCGCTCGCAGACCGCAGCCGCGCGGGCGGCAGCGCGCCGAGCGCCATCGTCACGATCGGCGCGATCGAGAATTGCTGGCCGAAACCGCGCAACGCCTGCGGCAGCAGCAACTGCTGCCAGCCCCAATCGTTCGTCAGCGGCACATACAGATAGCAGCCGGCGCCGAACAGCGTGAGCCCGAACATCAACAGCCAGCGCATGTCGATAAAGCGCGCGCAAATCTGATACGCAACCAGCCCGAGCAGTTGGAAGCCGCCGACCGACAGCAACGCGATGCCGATCTGCAGCGAATCGAAGCCGCGCACGCGCGCCAGAAAGACCGGCGTGAGGTAAACCGACACGAAGATGCCGGTGCCCATGATGAACGACAGCACGCAGCCGATGGCGAAATTGCGTATGCGCAAGGCTCGCAGATCGACCACGGGCTCGTTTGCCGTCAGCGCCCGCACGACGAACAGAAACCCGCAGATCGCCGAAATCCAGACGCAGGCGACGATCGCACCGTCGCCGAACCAGTTCTTGCGCGGCCCCTCTTCGAGCACGTATTCGAGGCATCCGAGGCACCCGGCCATCAGAGCGATGCCCGCATAGTCGCCGCGCTTGAGCAGCGAGACGTCGGCACGGTCGAAATGCACGAATCGCGGCACCAGCACCGTGACGATCGCGCCCGGCAGCAGATTCAGATAGAACAACCAGTGCCACGACCACTGGTCGGTGATCCAGCCGCCGATCACCGGGCCGATGGTCGGCGCGAGCGTCGCCAGCGCGCCGATCGTCGACGACGCGATCAGCCGCTGCTTCGGCCCGAAGATCACGAACGCAGTCGTAAACACGGTCGGGATCATCGCCGCGCCCAATGCGCCCTGCAAGCCGCGGAACACGATCATCGAGTCGATGTCCCAGGCGAGCCCGCACAGCATGCTCGTCACCGTGAAGCCGAGCGCGGAACACGCGAACACCCAGCGCGTCGAGAACACGCGCGTGAGCCAGCCGGACACCGGGATCACGATGATCTCCGCGATCAGGTAGGCGGTCTGCACCCACGACAACTCGTCCTGGCTGGCGGACAGGCCGCCGCCGATATCCCGCAGCGAAGAGGCGACGATCTGGATATCGAGCGTGGCCATGAAGAACCCCACGCACATCAGCGCGAACGCGAGCACCTTGACCCGCGTCGGCAGATCCATCGGATTCGCCGGGGGAGCAGTGGAAACGGCTTGCGCCGGCTCGCCGCGCGGAGGTGCTTCAAGCGTGCTCATGTCGATTCACCCCAGGGCCGGATTCAGTGTTGCGCGGCATCGCCGTGGCGAAGATCGACGTCGACCGTCGCGGATAACCCGGGACGCAGCGCGCGTTGCAGGGAATCGCCGGCATCGAGCCGAATACGCACGGGAATGCGCTGGACGATCTTCGTGAAATTGCCGGTCGCGTTCTCCGCGGGCAGCACGCTGAATGTCGCGCCCGTCGCCGGCGCCAAGCTTTCGACGACGCCGTGCAATGTGCCGCTCGCCGCATCGAACGAAACCGTCGCGGCGTCGCCGACACGCATATGCTTGAGCTGATCTTCCTTGAAGTTCGCATCGACCCACAGGCCCTGCGCCGGCACGATGGTCATCAGCGCGGCGCCCGCATCGGCGAGCAGCCCGACGCGCGCGGTGCGGTTGCCGACATAGCCGTCGACCGGCGCGCGCAAGGTCGTGTATTCGAGATTCAATGCCGCCACGCGGCGCGCCGCTTCGGCGGTGGCGACGTGCGCTACGGCATCGGCAATCTGCGCATCGAGCACGGCGAGTTGACGCTGCGCGGCCACCAGCGTTGCCCGATTGCCTTCGACCGCGGCGCGCGCCTTCAGCAGATCCGCGTCGGCGCGCTCGACGAGCTGATCCGACACCGCCTGGTCCGCCACAAGCGCCCGGTAGCGCGCTTGATCCTTGGCGCTGCGCGCATATTCGGCGCCGGCCGAGCGCGCGTCGGCCGCCTGCGCATCGATGACCGCCAGCTGTAGCGCGCGCTTGGCCTGCAACTCGTTTACGGCGGCGCGCGCGCTGCCGACATCGGCGTCCGCCTGCGCCAGGTGCGCGTCATAGTCGCGCGAGTCGAGCTGCACCAGAACCTGCCCCGCTTTGACGAACTGATTGTCGTGCACCGCGACGGCGGCCACGTAGCCGCCGACGCGCGGCGCCATCACCGTCACGTTGCCGCCGACATAGGCATCGTCGGTCGATTCGTGGAACCGGCCCGCCAGCAGCCACCAGGCCGCAGCGATAGCGAGAACCGCCAGCACGGCCAGCACCGCGAGCCACATCCACAGCAAGCGGCGTGCCGCAGCCGGCTCGGCGTCGGGCCGCCCGGCGGCAGGCGTGGCAGGCGTCAGCGAGGCAGAGGAAGCACTCGACATATCGATCTCTTCATTGGTTTATATGTGCATATGCACTATTCAACGACATAAAAAGACGGCAGGCATTTCCGCCTGCCGTCCCGGAAATTACGCGGCGGTCAGACTATGCAGCTCGTCTCGCAACGCCTGCGCGCGCTCGCGGCCGAACCGCTGCTCGAACTCGTCCTGCGCGCTGCGCCATGCGAGCCGTGCCTGCTCCAGCAACTGCTCGCCTGCTCGGGTCAAGCGAAACGCATGCGTGCGCCCATGATGTTTCGAAATTTCGCCGATCACATAGCCGTCGCGCTGCAACGGCTTCAGCGCGCGAACCACCGACGTGCGATCCATCACCATCTCGTGCGCCAACTCCAGCATCGTGAGGCCCGGCCGGCGCGCAAGCTTCGCCAACAGCGTGTACTGAGCCGACGTCACGCCCAACGGCGCCAGATGCCGCTCGTACAGTTGCGTGACGTAACGCGCCGCCTGCCGCAGCGCAAAGCAATTGCAATCGGGGAAAAGGCGCTCGGATGTCATACTTCGGCATTCTATATGTGCATATGCACCAATGCAAGTCGAAGAAGGACGCCCGGAAACGACAAAGCCCCGATTTCTCAGGGCTTTTCGAACTGCTGCGACTGTCTGCGGCACATCGAACTGGATTCGATGGTGGAGGTAAGCGGGATCGAACCGCTGACCTCTTGCATGCCATGCAAGCGCTCTCCCAGCTGAGCTATACCCCCTTGCAGAACAGAAATGAGATTATATGGGGCTTCTTCGAGTCTGTAAATACCTTGCGCGATTTTTTTAAAAATCGCTTAGACCGCGGCCGCTTCCAGACGCGACACCACGGCGTCGCGGCCGAACAGCATCAGCACCGCATCGATCGACGGCGTGTGCGTGGTGCCCGCCACGAGCAGGCGTACCGGCATCGCGAGCTGCGGCATCTTGAGACCGTGCGCGCCCAGCGTCGCCTTGAACGCGGCCGAGATCGCCTCCTTGGTCCACTCGGCCTGCTTGAGCGCAGCGGCGAGTTCGGCGATGGCCGGACGCAGCGCATCCGTCACGTGCTGCGCGACGGCCTCGGGCGCCGGTGCCGGCACACGATAGAACATCGCGCACGCCTCGGCCAATTCCTTGAGCGTGTTGACGCGGTCCTTCATGAGGCCGATCGCGGCCGCGAGATCCGGGCCTTGCGCGAGCGCGGCGGCATCGATGCCCGCCTCGGCGAAGAACGGCTTCGTCAATTCGGCCAGACGCGCGTTGTCGGCTTCCTTGATGTAATGGTTGTTGAGCCACAGCAGCTTCGCATGGTCGTACTGCGCGGGCGACTTGCCGAGATGATCGAGATCGAACCACTCGACGAACTGCTCGCGCGAGAAGATTTCCGCATCGCCGTGCGACCAGCCCAGGCGCGCCAGATAGTTGAGCACGGCTTCGGGCAGGAATCCGGCATCGCGGTACGCCATCACGCTCATCGCGCCGTGCCGCTTGCTCATCTTCTCGCCCTGTTCGTTGAGCACGGTCGGCAGGTGCGCGTAGACGGGCACTTCGCCGCCCAGCGCGCGCAGAATGTTGATCTGGCGCGGCGTGTTGTTGACGTGGTCGTCGCCGCGGATCACGTGCGTGATGCCCATGTCGAGATCGTCCACGACCACGCAGAAGTTATAGGTCGGCGTACCGTCCGGGCGCGCGACGACGAGGTCGTCGAGTTCCTCGTTCGAGATCTCGATGTGCCCCTTCACGGCGTCGTCCCACGCCACCGCGCCCGTCAGCGGATTGCGGAAGCGCAGCACGGGCTGCACGCCGGCGGGCGGCTCGGGCAGCACCTTGCCCGGTTCCGGACGCCACGTGCCGTCGTAGCGCGGCTTCTCGCCGGCCGCGCGTTGACGCTCGCGCAGCTCGTCGAGCTCTTCGGTGGACATGTAGCACGGATAGACGAGACCGTCCTCGAGCATCTTGGCCAGCACCTCGCGGTAGCGGTCCATGCGCTGCATCTGATAGAACGGGCCTTCGTCGTAATCGAGTTCGAGCCACGCCATGCCTTCGAGGATCGCATCGACCGATGCCTCGCTCGAACGCTCGACGTCGGTATCCTCGACGCGCAGCACGAACGTGCCCTTGGTGCTGCGGGCGAACGCCCACGGGTACAGCGCGGAACGGATGTTGCCGAGGTGAATGAAGCCCGTGGGGCTCGGCGCGAAACGGGTGCGGACAGGACGGCTCATAGACGATGCTCGGGATTTCTCGGGATCGGGAAGACGATGCGGACGACGCGCGCGGCGTGGTGCGCCGCAATCTCGGCGCCCGCGGCACGCGGGAAAGAACGCAATTATACGCGCCGGGCGCGCGGACGAAACGGCACGGGCCGCCGGACGCGAGCCGCCCGCAGCGAACGCGGTGCGTACCGTGTGCGGCAAATGCTTGCGGCGGGCGCGGGCGCCCGGGGCGCGCCCTGGATACGCCATAAGCGCGCCATTTGTGCACCCCTGCATATGCGTCCACGCGGGCGACGCGGTTCGCGCACCTTACCCCGCCTTCCGCCTGCTTCCATCGCTTCCGAATGGCTTTCGATGCGTAGTGCGCGCGGCCTTGCTTTATGATGTGCGCGCTGGTGCCGGCGACGATGTCGAGCGGCGCCGCCGGCCGCGCCCGTGCGCCGCGCCGACAGTCGCAGAACCGCCGCGCACCGCGCGCGGCACGCAGTTGGAGATAGTCAGATGTCCTCGCCCCTCATGTCCCTCCGCCACTTCACGCTGGCCGCGGCTTCCGCCACGCTGGCGGCCTGCACCACGATCGGCGGCAAGCCGGCCGTGCCGCTCGCCCCTGCGC
>CAUPOD010000010.1:0-17684 GCA_963512745.1 uncultured Burkholderia sp.
CGCCCGGACGCACCTAACCGTTCGACCAAAACGCGCGTGGGCAAGGATGCCGACGAGACGCAGCGCCTGTTCGTGCTCGACACGAACGTGCTCATGCACGACCCGAGCAGCCTGTTCCGCTTCGAGGAACACGACGTCTATCTGCCGATGATGACGCTCGAGGAACTCGACAACCACAAGAAGGGGATGTCGGAAGTCGCACGCAACGCGCGCCAGGTCAGCCGCACGCTCGACGGGCTCGTGGCGGACGGCGGCCCGATCAACGGCGGCATCGCGCTGTCGCGTCTCGGCAGCCGCGAGGCGAGCGGCCGTCTGTACTTCCAGACCAAGCTCAACGACATCGAGCCGATCCAGGGCTTGCCCGAGGGCAAGGCCGACAACCAGATCCTCAGCGTCGTGCGCGCCCTGCAGCGCGACCGGCCCGACCGCCAGGTCGTGCTCGTGTCGAAAGACATCAACATGCGCATCAAGGCGCATGCGCTCGGGCTGCCCGCCGAAGACTACTTCAACGACCAGGTGCTCGAGGACAAGGACCTGCTCTACTCCGGCGTGCGCGAGTTGCCGCAGGATTTCTGGTCCAAGCATGCGAAGGGCATGGAGAGCTGGCAGGACACCAAGACCGGCAGCACCTACTACCGCGTCACGGGTCCGCTCGTGCCCTCGCTGCTCGTCAACGAGTTCGTCTATCTCGAACCGCATAACGGCGAGCCCACGTTCCACGCGATCGTGCGCGAACTGAACGGCAAGACCGCGCTGCTGCAGACGCTGCGCGACTATAGCCACCACAAGAACAACGTGTGGGGCATCACGGCGCGCAACCGCGAGCAGAACTTCGCGCTCAATCTGCTCATGAATCCCGAGATCGACTTCGTCACGCTGCTCGGCCAGGCCGGTACCGGCAAGACCCTCGTGGCGCTCGCCGCGGGTCTCGCGCAGGTGCTCGACGACAAGCGCTACAACGAAATCATCGTCACGCGCGCGACCGTGCCCGTCGGCGAGGATATCGGCTTCCTGCCCGGCACCGAGGAAGAGAAGATGCAGCCGTGGATGGGCGCGTTCGACGACAACCTCGAAGTGCTGCAGAAGACCGACGACGCAGCCGGCGAGTGGGGCCGCGCGGCGACGCAGGAACTGATCCGCTCGCGCCTCAAGGTCAAGAGCATGAACTTCATGCGCGGCCGCACGTTCGTGGACAAGTATCTGATCATCGACGAGGCGCAGAACCTGACGCCGAAGCAGATGAAAACGCTCGTCACGCGCGCAGGCCCGGGCACGAAGATCGTCTGCCTCGGCAACATCGCGCAGATCGATACGCCGTACCTGACCGAGGGCAGTTCGGGCCTCACGTACGTGGTCGACCGCTTCAAGGGCTGGGGCCATAGCGGCCACATCACGCTCGCACGCGGCGAACGCTCGCGTCTGGCCGACTATGCGTCCGACATTCTGTAAGCGCTGAGCCGCGGCCGGTCTTTCAGGCCGGACCGGCACGACAAAGGGCACGCGAAGCGATTCGCGTGCCCTTTTTTATCGATGTGACGAATATTCCGTAAAAATAAAATGTCTTTACGAAACAACTCATTACAAGAAAACCTCAAGTAAAGTCTGAAGAGCGCTTGCTAAACCCCTGTCGCGCCACTAAGATCGGCTGCAATACCCTGCCGTTCCCGCGCCCCGCGCGCCGCCCTTCGATGCTGCGACTCTGGCTATCCGTTTCCGTGCTGTTCCTGCTGGCCGCGTGCGCAAGCGCGCCGCCCACCCAGCAAGGCGGCATGCGCTCCGCCGGCACGCGCAGTCCGGTGCCGCGCGCATTCGCGCCGCCGGCCGGCTTCCCGAATTTCGTCGATCACAGCGTCGGCCGCGAGGAGATTTCGATTCAGGCCATGAGCCTCGTCGGCGTGCCGTACCGCTGGGGCGGCAACACGCCCGACGGCGGCTTCGACTGCAGCGGCTTCGTGCGCTACGTGGTGTCGCGCTCGGCGCAGATCGATCTGCCGCGCACCACGGCGGACATGAGCGAGCGCGGCGTCTCGATCGACCCCGAGCAAATCGCGACCGGCGACCTCGTGTTCTTCAACACCACGGGACGGCCGCATTCGCATGTGGGCATCTACGTCGGCAAACTGCGTTTCATCAATGCGCCGTCGACGGGCGGCACGGTGCGGCTCGATTACTTGAGCAACCCGTATTGGGCGAAGCATTTCGACGGGATCCGGCGCGTGGCCGCGCCGCAGAATACCGCTCCGTCGCGGCCGTTCGATACGCCGGTGTACGAGGCGCGCGGCGTGCCTGCGCAGTCTTCGAGCCGCATAGCCTCCGCAGTGGGCATGACCGGCGGGGCGGCGGCCGCTAACGGCATGACGCGCCAGCCTGTCGCGGCAGCCTCGGAGTCTCGCCAACCGTCCGTGGTCGCCGGCGCGGCCGCCATGCCGCAAGAGGGTTCTGCGGCAAACGATACGGCGCTTGCCCCGGCCGCTCCGGCAACCGCTTCCGTAGCATCGACCGCCCCGGTCCAGCGCTTGCCGGAGCAAGCCGCTACCCGCATGCCGACCGCACGCAGTGCGGATGCGCCCGATGCCATCGCGGCGGCCGCCGACGCATTCGAGCCGCCCCCGCCCACGGCGGCCGGCGCGGCGCTGCAGGCGCAATCGGTCGAGTCCGGCCATCTCGCAGCCAGCGCAGACGCCTCGGCCGCCAACGATCCCATCGCAAGTTTCGCCCGAACCACGTACTAGGATCCGAACATATCGTTGCGATCAAGAAGCGCATCATGTCCGATCCCAGTCTCGTTACCGGCGCCCACGGCATCGGCAGCAAGTTTATCGAGACGCTGCGCGCGGGCGCCCGCCTCGAAGAGAACGCGAGCGTCACTCCCCGCCGTAGAACCCGCCTTGCGCGCCCGCGAAATTGTCGAACTTCGTGTATGGCCCGAGGAACGTCAGGCGCACCGGCCCGATCGGACCGTTACGCTGCTTGCCGATGATGATTTCGGCGGTGCCCTTGTCGGGACTGTCGGGGTTGTAGACCTCGTCGCGATAGATGAACAGGATCACGTCGGCGTCCTGTTCGATAGCGCCCGACTCTCGCAAGTCGGACATCACGGGCCGCTTGTTCGGCCGTTGTTCGAGACTCCGGTTCAGCTGCGACAGCGCGATCACGGGCACGTCGAGTTCCTTGGCGAGACTCTTCAGCGAGCGCGAGATTTCGGAAATTTCGGTGGCGCGATTCTCGCCCTGCCCCGACCCCGACATCAGCTGCAGGTAATCGACCACGATCAACCCGAGCTTGCCGCATTGGCGCGCGAGACGCCGTGCGCGCGAGCGTAGTTCCATCGGGTTCAGGCCGCCCGTCTCGTCGATGAACATCTGCGCTTCGCTCATTTTCTGCACGGCGTGCGTGAGCTTCGGCCAATCCTCGTCGGTCAGGCGCCCCGTGCGCATGCGGTGCTGGTCGAGCCGGCCGATCGAGCCGAGCATCCGCATCACGAGCTGCGTGCCCGGCATTTCCATCGAGAACACGGCCACGGGCAGCCCGTACTCGACGGCCACATATTCGGCGATGTTCATCGAGAAGGCCGTGTTGTGCGTGACGACGTAGTCGTCCGTCACATAAAGCCGGGTCGGATGCGAAACCGAAATGCACTGCGTCTGCGTCACGCGGCTCGGTTCGAGCGACGCGATCACGGGCATCTTGCGCCGCGTTCGCCCCTGCGCCAACCGCTCCCGCTTGCCCTCGAACAGGAACAGGCTTTGCGGATCGTCGTGGCTGATCGTGCACACGTACGCGGGCGCGCCGCTCGAACGGACGCCATCGAGCGTAAAGCTCGTCGCCTTTTCCGTCATCGAGCACCACGCGCCCAACGAGCGCGCAAGCTCGCATACATCGCGTGCGAGCTGCGGACTCGCCGTCGAATAGCGCACGGTGCCCCCCGATTCGACCCAACCGTCCGTGTCGAGCAGGCCGCGCAGCACGTCGAGACGCACCGAGCGGTCGGCATCGAGATAATCGCGCGGAATGAACTTGTCGTAACTGGTACGCCCCCACAGCCCCAGCCGTTCGAGCGCATGCTTGAGCGGATTGGCAGGCTGCCGTGCCGTGCCGGTTTCGCCCGCGCTGCGGTGCTTGATGCGCCAATCGTCTTGGCCGCCGTACTCGGGTTCGAGCGCCGCATCGACGCGGCCGCGCATCCGCTCCAGCGTCTCCTCGGCCTTCACGCTGAAGCGCACCGCAGTACCCCCCAGCGTACCGTCGCCAAGCAGCGCGCCGAGCACCCAACCGTCGACCGGCAGCGCGTCGCGATGGCCAAATTCGCCGGTCGGCATGTCGATCCAAAGTCGGTTCTGGTAGCGCTGGCGCGTCAATAGCGTACGAATCTCGGCCGTGGAAAGCACACGCGGCTTCTGCCATTCCCGATAATGCACTCGCCACAGATGTTCGTCGCAGCATTCGGCCGAACGGCCATCCGAGAAGCCCACCCGGTATACCTGGCGCTCGCCCTGCGGATAGCATCCCGTCACGATCGAAGGTGCGCCGTCTATCGAAGCGAGTGCATCGCCGACCTGCAGTTCACCCATGGCTTTCCAGCCCGTCAGCGTCTTCACGCGTGCGTCGAGCGGTTGCGCCTTACCCATCGACGGGCGCCCCGCCACGATAATCAATTCCCCGCCATGCATCCCCGACGTCATGCGGTCGAGATCGACGAAGCCCGTCGGCGTACCCGTCACGTCGCTCGGGTTGGCCGTGTGATAAAGCGTGTCGATACGCTCGACCACCTGCGTCAGCAGCGGCCCGATTTCGAGGAAGCCCTGCGTGCCGCGCATGCCGTCCTCGGCGATCGAAAACACCTTCGATTCGGCCTCGTCGAGCAACTGGCGGACTTCCTTGCCCTGCGGATTGAAGGCGCCTGCGGAGATCTCGTCGGCCACCGACACGAGGCGGCGCAGCACGGCGCGGTCGCGCACGATTTCGGCATAGCGGCGGATGTTCGCGGCGCTCGGCGTGTTCTGCGCGAGCGCGTTCAGGTACGCGAGGCCGCCGACTTCCTCGGCCTTGCCCGAGGTGCCGAGCGCTTCGAATACCGTCACGACGTCGGCCGGACGGCCGGACATGATCAGCCGGCCGATATGGTCGTAGATCAGGCGGTGATCGTAGCGGTAGAAGTCGCCTTGCGACAGCACATCGGCGATGCGGTCCCACGCGGCGTTGTCGAGCAGCAAGCCGCCGAGCACGGACTGTTCGGCTTCCACCGAGTGCGGCGGAATCTTGAGGGATTCTATTTGAGGATCTGGCGCGTTCATGTTCGGCATTATCCGTGAATTCGGCGCGGCTGCGCCAGCCGCGCGCGTTTTGCCTTGGGACGGCCCGGTGGCGGCCCGGCGGCAAAAAAAAAGCAGGCGCCGGTGGCCCGGCAGCCTGCTTTCTATGTGCCGTGCGGCCAGGCCGCGCGGCGTTCAAGCGATGAAACGCTTAGGCGTGGTCGCCGATCACGGTCAGCTTGATGTCTGCGATGACATCGGTGTGCAGCGCGATTTGCAGCTCGTACTCGCCGATCATCTTGATCGGGCCGTTCGGCATGCGCACTTGCGACTTTTCGATTTCGAAACCGGCTGCCTTCAGCACTTCGGCGACGTCAGCGTTCGTGACCGAGCCGAACAGACGGCCGTCCACGCCCGACTTCTGCGTGATTTCGAAGCTTTGGCCAGCCAGCTTCTCGCCCACTGCTTGCGCAGCGGCCAGCTTCTCGGCGGCGACTTGTTCGAGTTCGGCGCGGCGCACTTCGAACTCGGCGATCGCTTGCTTCGTTGCGCGGCGTGCCTTGCGGTTCGGGATCAGGAAGTTACGTGCGTAGCCGTCCTTGACCTTGACGATGTCACCGAGGTTGCCCAGATTGGCGACTTTTTCCAACAGAATGATTTGCATTCGAATTCTCCTTATCGCGCGGCTTGATTACGCCTTGTGCTGATCGCTTTACGGCAGCAGCGCGAGGAAACGCGCACGCTTGATAGCCGTGTCCAGTTGGCGCTGGAAGTGCGCCTTCGTGCCCGTCAGACGGGCCGGCGTGATCTTCGCGTTTTCGCCGATGAAGTCCTTCAGCGTTTCCGTGTCCTTGTAGTCGATTTGTTCGACGCCGGCGACCGTGAAACGGCAGAACTTCTTGCGCTTGAAGAGCGGGTTTTGTTGTTGACGACGCTTGTCGAATTTCTTACCAGTGGGGCGGGCCATGTTCAGTCCTTTCCAATGTCCTGCAATGCTGTGAGATGAAACACCAAGGTGCGCGCGTTGCGGTGCTTTTTCGCCAGGAAGCCGGTGAAGAGCATTTCTTTGCCCAACTCGCAGCTTGCCAGCAACGCACTCGTCGAACCGGCTGCCACGGCTTCGATCGTGAATTCGACCTGCCGGGCGATACCCGCTTCGGCGACTTGTCCGCCGTGCTGCAACGTGGCTTCGAGGATCGGAACGCCGGCCGGTGTGTACCGGACCGTTTGCCGTTCGACGACGCTCGCCGTCAGTTGCAGCTTATTGCCCATCGCGTTTCGGAGCGGCTTGCTCCGCTAGCATACGGGCCGTCATACGCGCCACGCTTCTTGGTGACTTAATCGAGTAAAAACTTAAGCCTGCGCTTCGGTCGGCGCAGCTGCGGCCGCCTTCTTCGCTTCTTCGCGCTGAACTTCCTTCATCATCGGCGACGGGCCGGTTTCGGCCTTCTTCATCTTGACGATCAGGTGGCGCAGCACGGCGTCGTTGAACTTGAACGCATGTTCGAGTTCTTCGAGCGTAGCTTGGTCGCACTCGATGTTCATGCACACGTAGTGGGCTTTGGCAAGCTTCTCGATCATGTAGGCCAGCTGGCGACGGCCCCAGTCTTCGACACGGTCGATCTTGCCGCCGTGCGAGGTGATCAAGGTCTTGTAACGCTCGATCATGGCGGGCACTTGCTCGCTCTGATCGGGGTGTACGATAAAGACGATTTCGTAATGACGCATTAGAGACTCCTTTTGGATTAAAGCCACCCGGGCGTCTGTTCCGGTGTGGCAAGCGAGAAGCCGAAGATTCTAGCGCGCGCGGAGCATTCGCGCAAGGGTTTTCATGCCCCGCGGCGTCTATTTTGGCGCATTTTCAAAGGCTTACCGAGGGGATTCGGGCGAAATTGCGGCGGGATTCCGGGTTCAATCCCCGGCAGCGTTACGCCGCGCCTCCCGCAATGCGCTGCGCCGCTCGGCAAAAAACGACTTGAGCGCCGCGCTGCAAGCGTCGGCCAGCACCCCGCCCGTCACGCTCGTGTGATGATTGAGCTGCGGATTCGCGAACGCGTCGATCACGCTGCCGCAAGCGCCCGTCTTCGGGTCGCGGGCCCCGAACACGACGCGCGCGAGACGCGCATGCATGATCGCGCCCGAACACATCAGGCAAGGTTCGAGCGTGACATATAGCTCGCACCCGGGCATCCGGTAGTTTTGAAGAATTTGAGCGGCCGCGCGCAACGCGGCCATTTCGGCATGGGCGGACGGATCGTGTCCGCCGATCGGACGATTGAAACCGCGTGCGATTACGTCATCGCCACGCACGACGACCGCGCCCACCGGCACCTCGCCGGCCGCGCGCGCCTCGTCGGCCGCCTCCAGCGCCAGCCGCATGTAATGCCGATCGCGTTCGCTGCCGGCTGCGTCGGCAGCCGAGGTCACGAGATCGCCGCCTCTTCGGCGCCGTCGGCAAATACGCGTTCGGACAAGCGCTCGGCGATGCGGCGGCAATATTCGCGCGGCACCAGCATCGGGCCGCCGCGCAGGGATTCTAGGGCCATATCGAGCGCGAGCATCTTGGCACGCAGCGCGCAACGCGGCGCGCGCGCGCTGACCGCATGCAATTCGTCTTGGAGATGGCGCAGCGCCTGCAGGTGCTCGGCCGCGGGCGGCACGAAGCCCGCGTACTTCAGAATACGATTGGCTACGCGTACCTCTTCCGGCACGAGCAGATCGTCGTCGAGCGCTTGCGGTCTGTCGGCCCTGGACAAACCGTCGAAATCCCCGCGTGCAAACGCGACGGCGATGCGCTGTTCGACGAGAGCGTCAAGCAGTTTCATTGAATTTTCACAACAATGTGGCATAGGGATTGTACCAGGGTGTACGGCCCATGTCGGTCGTGTCGAGGCCACACTCGGTTTGTGCGGCCTCACGCGCTGCTTGACATCCGGGGAGAATCCGGTTGGCCTCGTACGCGCTTATGCGCCGCCCAGATAGTCGATCTTGCCGAGCGGCACGCCGTTGTGGCGCAGGATGTCGTACGCGGTGGCGACGTGGAAGTAGAAGTTCGGCTGCACGAAACCGAGCAGATACGAAGCGCCCGTGAAATTCAGCGTGCGCGTGCGCATGGCCAGCTCGATCGGACGCGTTTCGCTGCCTTCCAACTGGGCCGGACTCACGCTCTTCAGGAATTCGACCGTCTTGTTCACGCGCCCGATCAGTTCGGGAAACGTGGTTTCCGTGTCGGGATAGGACGGCACGTCGATGCCGGCCAGGCGGGCCGCGCAGCCCTTGGCCGTATCGCTGGCAATCTGCACTTGCTTGGACAGCGGCAGCATGTCCTCGTACAACCGCGCTTCCACGAGCTGTGAAGGCGGCAGCCCCTTTTCCTCCGCATACGCCGCGCCCTTGGCGAGGATGTGGGCGAGACTTGCGAGGCCGCGCAGTTGCGTGCCGATCGAAACGTCGTACATCGAGAGTGCCATTTGAGTCTCCTAGCCGTGTCCGGCAGATATTGACTGGGTTGGAAAATAACGTCAGGCGCCGCCCTGCTCGGGGCGCCCGACATACACGAGCGTGTCGTAGGCAAATTCGACCGTGCCTTGCCGCTCGGTGCGTGTGAATAGCTCGCGCAGCGCCGCGAGCATCGGCGCATGGTTCGGATGCCCTTCCTTTGGCGCGTAGGACGACGACATCAGGCGCCCTTGGAGCCCGTCGAAATCGAGCCGCTGCGCATAAGGGATATGGGTGCCGCGCACGAACCCGCCGCCGAACCACGCGGGCGTGCTCGCATCGTCGCCATACCGCTCCGACACCGAACGGTAATCGAGCCCGTAGCGCTGCAGCAGCGCCTCGTAGCCCTCGAGAAACGGCGAGCCGGTCAGGCGCCGGCTATTCCAAAACAACGCGACGAGGCCACCGGGCGCGAGAATGCGCGCGAATTCGCGGCGCGTCGCTTCGACATCGAACCAGTGGAAGGCCTGGGCCGCCGTCACGAGCGAGACGCTGCCCGTATCGAGCGTAGTCGCCTCCGCCGTGCCCGCCACGCTGCGGTAATGCGTATTCGCGCCGAGCCACGAATCGGCCGCAGCACGCATCGCGAGATTCGGTTCGACCGCGACGACCGTATGGCCCGCATCGAGCAGCAGCTTGGCCGAAATACCGGTGCCGGCGCCGACGTCGGCTACGCGCGCGTCAGGTGCGACGCCGCACGCGTGGACGAAGCGCACGACCTCGGGCGGATACGAAGGACGGTACTTGACGTAGTCGTCCACTCGATTCGTAAAGCGTTGCGTGGCATCCATGGGCGGCATTATGAAATTGCGAGGCTCACACCTTACCTGACTTCCAGGGCACTGCATACGCAACCGGCGACGCGCCGGCCGCGAGCGCGCTCACGCGTACAACGCCCGGGCAGCCGCACCGGTTTTGGCCGACAGGCGGTGAGCCTCCTTCGACAGATTGACCTCGAGTGCGGCATGCGCGACCTCGGCCACGCCGTCCGGCACCGTATAGTTTCCGCGCGCCTGAAGCCACGCGAGCACGTCGGCCAGATGCCAGAGCGACGTAGTGCCCTCGTGCACGGGCGCCGGGAAACTACCCGGGTGCGCAAGCATCAACTTGCGCATGTTCTGGCGCGACACGCCGGCAAGCTCCGCGATGTCCGTCAACCCGACCAGATCGGGCGCGGCCTCGATCAGGCGCGCCTCAGGCAGCGCACGCAGCACGTCGGCAAGCGCGCCGTGCACGGCTTCTTGCGCGGTGCGGGCCGAGCGCGTGAACTCCAGCGCGAGCCGCCCGGGGAGCCCGATACCGGCCAGCGCGTCGTCGCAGCCGGCGGCGCCCAGACGCTCAACGAGCGCGTCGATGTCCTCGGCCGTATCGGCAAGCTGATACTTCAACGTAAATATATAGTCCATGACTACTCCTCGACCTCGATCGTCACACCGGCCCCGCGCGCTCCGCGATGCGGCACGCATCGATCGACCACCCGCATCAACGCACGCGCATGATTGCCGGGATTTCCAGGCGTACTCCAAACGCACGTTATGCAAAATTCGCCGCAGCGGCAGTCGGCTTCGTTATAGGGGCAGTAAATTTTTCCCCAAGCGTGACCGCCACTCCGCTCGACTCGCCAACCATTCGCCTCGGCATAGCGAAGCGCCGCTTCAACATCCTTCTTCGGGTGAACTGTTCGACCCATTGCTTATCTCCAGTATGGACGCGGCTACGCTTGGTTGTCAATAGACAACCTCGTGCAGCCAAGAGGGAAAACGACAGATGGGGAGGAGTCCTTGAATTCGAGCGCGGTCCGGAAAACGCCGCGCCGACGTGCGTGCATGCGGCACAGATTACCGGTAAAAAGAGGCTATGGCGCACGCGCCGGACGACGTTGGCCATCCGGCCTAACCGTGCGACCGCCCCTATGGTCTTTCGCCGGTTCTCTTGATAACCTGCGTTGGAATCGAAAGCGCGCGAGCACGGATGTGTCAAATATTGTCAATTCGGTCATCCGTAGCTAACGCCAACGTTTGCACTCCGAGCACTGCCCTTCAGCTCTGGCAAACTGAGCCGTAACCCTGAAGGGGCAGCACGATTTCGAAGCACTCGATTTCTTCATGCTGCGTTGATACATGATTGCCGGCGGCGTCTTTCCACGGGAGGGGCGCACCGGGTCGGACGGAGCGAATCGATGAATCAGGGTGGTGTGTAATGTACGTAAGCCACTACAACAACGTGCTCGTGCTGTGCTCGCTGCTCGTCGCGATTCTCGCGTCGTACACCGCGCTGGATCTGGCGGACCGCGTCACGACCACGCAAGGCCGCGCGGCGCATTGGTGGCTGGCCGGCGGCGCGTGCGCGATGGGCATCGGCATCTGGTCGATGCACTTCGTCGGCATGTTGGCCTTCAGCCTGCCGATCCCGCTCGGCTACGACCCGCTCATCACCTTCGCCTCGCTGCTGATCGCGATTGCGTTGTCCGCGTTCGCGCTCTGGATCGCGTCCCGCGAGGCGCTTCCCTGGCAGCGGCTCGCCGCGGGCGCGGTGCTGATGGGCGCCGGCGTCAGCGGCATGCACTACACGGGCATGGCCGCGATGCTGATGCGTCCCGGCATTCGCTACGATCCGGTGCCGTTCGCCCTCTCCGTCGCCATTGCGATCGCCGCTTCGGGCGCGGCTCTATGGATCGCGTTCAAGCTGCGCAAGTATTCGCCGCGCGTCTGGCTGTATCGCTTGGGCGCAGCGGTCGTGATGGGGCTCGCCATCGTCGGCATGCATTACACGGGCATGGACGCCGCGCAGTTTCCGTTCGGCAGTATCTGCGGCGCGGCACGCGACGGGGTCGACGCCAACTGGCTGGCGTTGGTGATCGTGGTGTCCACGCTGGCGGTGCTCGCGATCGCGCTGATCGTTTCGGTGCTCGATCTGCGCCTCGAATCGCGCACCTCGATACTGGCGATGTCGCTCGCGGAAGCCAACCAAGAGCTGACTTATCTAGCGCTGCACGACAATCTGACCAAACTCCCGAATCGCATGCTGCTGATGGACCGCCTGGAACAGGCGATCCAGAACGCAGCCCGCACGCGCGGACGCTTTGCACTGATGTTCATCGATCTGGACGGCTTCAAGGCCGTCAACGACGCCTACGGCCATCATTTCGGCGACCTGCTGCTGGTCGAGGTGGCGCAGCGGATCGTCGCGCACGTGCGTACGCAAGACACGCTAGCGCGCGTGGGCGGCGACGAGTTCGTGCTGGAGGCGCCCGTGGACGAACCCGCCGACGCCGCCACGCTCGCCGAAAAACTGCTGGGCGTCGTGCGCGAGCCGTTCGTGATCAGCGGCCACGAATTGCTGGTGTCTGCCAGCATCGGCATCGCGATGTACCCCAACGACGGCGCCGATCAGCACGAGCTGCAAGTCAACGCCGACGCCGCGATGTATCACGCCAAGGCGCTCGGCCGCAACGCGTACTGCTTCTTCGAAGCGTCGATGAATGCGAACGTGCGCGAACAGCTGCAGCTGATCCACGACCTGCGCGCCGCGCTCGAACGGCAGGAACTCCAACTCTATTACCAAGCCAAGTTCGAGGCGCCGAGCGGCCCGATCACGGGCGCGGAAGCGCTCGTGCGCTGGGAACACCCCACGCGCGGCCTGATCGCCCCGGACGAGTTCATCCCGCTCGCGGAAAAAACCGGCTTGATCGTGCCGCTCGGCGACTGGGTCTTGGACGAGGCGTGCCGCCAGATGCGCAGTTGGCGCGATGCGGGTTATGCCGACTGGTCGATCGCCGTCAACCTGTCCGCGCTCCAGTTCGCGCACGCGAATCTGATTCAAACCGTGCGCGACACGCTTGCGCGTCACGAACTGGAGCCGCGCTACCTGACGCTCGAAATCACCGAATCGACGGCCATGCGCGACGCCGACGCGAGCCTGCGCATCCTGCAGCAGCTGCACGACATGGGCGTACGCATCGCGATCGACGACTTCGGCACCGGCTATTCGAGCCTGCTCTACCTGAAGCGGCTGCCGGCCAGCGAACTCAAGATCGACCGCGGCTTCATCTACGATCTCGCGCACGACACCGAAGACGCCGCGATCGTGTCGGCCATCGTGGCGCTGGGGCAGACGCTCAATCTGCAGATCGTAGCCGAGGGCGTGGAAACCACCGCACAGCAGGTATTCTTGACCCGGCTCGGCTGCGATTCGCTGCAAGGCTTTCTGCTCGGGCGCCCGATGCCGCCCGACCAATTCGTCGAAACGCTCGTGCAGAACAATGCGCTCGACGAAACCGAGTAGCGGCGCGGCGCGCTCCCGTCAAACGGCAGCGCCGCCGTTCCTCGGCGCGGAGGAGTTCATTTGAAATTCGACGTTGCAACCTTCCACGCTATTCTGGGCGTCGTCAATGCGTTCGGCGCCCTGCTTGCCGGGCGGCTGTTCGTCGCGTTTCCGCGCGTCCGGTCACTGCGCGTCTGGGCGATCGGCTTCGCGCTGATGTGCCTTTCGGTGCTGGTCTACCTCGCCTCGGCGGCATGGCATATGACGCTGCTGCTGATCCCGGCCGCGATGCTCAATCTGCAGTACCGGCTCATGGCATGGTCGGGCGTGCGGATGCTGCTCGGCAAAGGATCGGCGCTGCGCGGCATCTGCGCGACGACGGTCGCGTTCGGCTTGGCATACGGCGTGGTGTTCGCGCTCGACGCGCCGCTGGTCTGGCGCGCCCTCGTGCTCGCTGCGTTCTTCGTGCCCGCGCGTTTCCTGACGGTGCGGGAAGCCTGCAGCGGCAACCTCAGGGATCTGTCGATCGGACGCGTACTGATCGCAGTGGCCGGCAGCGTGCTGACGGTCAACGCCGCCGTGCCTTTGGTCATGGCGGGACTCGGAGAGGGCGCCGCCTCGATGCTGATCGGCAATCCCGCGAATACGCCGACCTGGTACTTCATCGTGTTTGCGAGCGATCTGATGATGATTACCGGGCTGATCGTCTTCGCGCTACAGCGCGTGATGGCGGAAAGCTTCTCGGGCGCGTTTCTCGAACAGCAGACCACGCCGCCGCGCGCCCACAAAATCAAGCGGCGCCGCCAGGCCGGCTTGCCCGCGCTCGACACTTCCCTGACCGCGCCGCCGCCGAACGCGCACGGACCGGACAACCGCCCGTCCCATACCGAGTAGCGGCGGGGATGCCACCCGCATCTGCCGGAGGTTGGGCATGACGGACGACGCAGGAGTCTTCCGCTTCCTTCAGGAGGCGCGTCCCGCCGTGCCGCGCACGCCGACCCAGTAGGTCACCAGCATCACGCCGAACCATGCCGGGATCAGATAGACCGACAGGCGCAGATCGGGAATGCGGTACATGACCACCAGAATCCCGGCCAGGAACAGCAGCGTGAGCCAGTTCGTCAGCGGATAACCGAGGCTCGGGAACGCCGTGGCCTCGCGCTCGCGCGCCTTGCGGCGGCGGAACACGAGATGGATGCCGCTGATCAGCATCCAGTTGATGACGAGCGCAGCCACCACGAGGCCCATCAGGAAGCCGAACGCCTTGCCCGGCATCACGTAGTTGACGAGCACGCACAGTGCGGTGGCGAGCGCCGAAATGCCGAGCGCGACGAGCGGCACGCCGCGCCGGTTCACGGTCGCCACGATGCGCGGCGCGTTGCCCTGCTGCGCGAGGCCGAACAGCATGCGGCTGTTCGCATAAACGCAACTGTTATAGACCGACAGCGCGGCCGACAGCACGACGAGATTGAGCACGGTCGCCACGCCGTCCCGGCTCAGCGCGCGGAAGATCAGCACGAACGGGCTGCCTCCCGTGACCACGTCCTGCCACGGATACAGCGACAGCAGCACCACGAGCGAGCCGATGTAGAACAACAGAATCCGGTAGATCACCTGATTGGTGGCCTGCGGGATCGTGCGGCCCGGATCGCTGGCCTCGGCGGCCGTGATGCCGACCAGTTCGAGACCTCCGAACGAGAACATGATGCCGGCGATCGCCGCCACGAGGCCGCCCACGCCATTGGGGAAGAATCCGCCGTGACGCCACAGGTTCGCGATGCTCGCCTGCGGACCCGCCTGCCCGCTCACGAGCAGATAGCCGCCGAACGCGATCATCGCGACCACCGCGACGACCTTGACGATTGCGAACCAGAATTCCGCCTCGCCGTATGACTTCACGCTCGACACGTTGATGAGGTTGACCAGCACGAAGCACCCGAGCGCCGACACCCAAGTCGGCACGCCGGGAAACCAGTACTGCACGTAGAGTCCGACCGCGGACAGCTCGGCCATGCCCACGAGGATGTACAGCACCCAATAGTTCCAGCCCGAGAAGTAGCCCCAGAAACGTCCGCAGTATTTATCGGCGAAATAGCTGAACGAGCCGGCCACCGGTTCGTCGACCACCATCTCGCCGAGCTGGCGCATGATGAAGAACGCGAACAGCCCGGCGATCGCATAGCCCAGCAGCGCGGACGGCCCCGCCGATTTGATGGTTTCGGCGATACCGAGAAACAGGCCGGTGCCGATTGCGCCGCCGAGCGCGATCAACTGGATGTGACGTTCCTTGAGGCCGCGCTGCAGGTGCGCGCCGGTGTCTTGCGTATCGTTCTGATGCTGGAGCATGTATCGAGGGGAAAAAGCGGAGGCGAAATCGCGGCGCAAACGAAAGGGCGCGAAACGTGACCGCTTCGCGCCCTGTTTGCTGTTTCGGCCGGTATTTTAGCCGATTCGCACCCTGTCTCCGGTTAGGGTTAGTCCCATGTCAGTCGCGCTCGATTGCCGTGCGAAGGACGGTGCCGCACCGAGTCAATGCGTCGAGCCTCGCTCTTTCAGCGGCCAGCGCCCCAATACCTCGTAGCGCGTCTTGCCGAGCCAGCTGTGGATCAGCACGAAGTCGCGCACCGTCCACTCGATCGGCTCGATCGCGCGCGGGTCGAACCGGCTGTCGCTGTACAGCAACGTGACGTGCGCCATGAAACGCGCGCCCGAAATACGCAGCCCCGCACGCTTGAGCGCGCCGCCGAGCGCTTGCTGGAAGTTGCCCAATACGCTCGGCCCCGCGCCGCCCGCGAGCACCCAGGGATGATAGCCGGGGCGCCCCCTGAAAACGACGATCCGATCGAACGTTACGCCGAAAGGCGGCATGTCGAGGTGCGCCGCCGCCGCGCAAGCGCGCGCGACGAGCACGGGCGGCACGTACGCAAAGTCGCCGAGATGATGCAGCGTGATGTGCAGGCGATCCGCGCGCAACGGTGCGGCCTTCGTACGGCACCCGGCACGCAGCCGCGCGGCCAGCGCGGCGATGCGCGCGGCCGTCCCGGGGTCCGGCAGCGTGGCGAAAAACAGGCGATGTTCGGCGGCGAGTCGGGGCGTCTCGAACCCCGGCAGCGTGAGTTGAGTCACGGCGGCGTCTCGGATCGAAGCGGTTCCACCGGGTAGATCCAGCGCGCCCGTGGCGGGACCGGCGCAGACGCGCATGCATCTCGGCGGAAATGAGCGGATGCAATACATGGTAGAGCGAAAAGCTGTCGAAGGCGCGAACCATTCGAGCCGGTAGCGCAGCGCGGCCCCTGAGCCCAAGCCCCGTGCGTAGCGCTTCCGCGTTCTCCCTCCCTCAACTCTTATATAAGACATAAGACATTTGACTGCACCGGAAATTGCCACTAAAATCGCGCACAAAACAGCACCAGGATTGCCTCGGCGTGCCTGGAGCGCCCTTCCTTGAAACACGACATCAGCAGGTTCCCCATGCTTGAAAACTTTCGTGCTCACGTAGCCGCACGCGCCGCGCTCGGCATTCCTCCCCTGCCCCTCACGGCGCAACAAACCGCCGAGCTGGTGGAACTGCTGGCGAATCCGCCCGCCGGTGAAGAGCAGACGCTGCTCGACCTGATCACCAACCGCGTGCCCGCCGGCGTGGACGAAGCCGCCCGCGTGAAGGCCGGCTTCCTGGCCGCCGTGGCCAAGGGCGAGACGGCCTGCCCGCTGATTTCGCGCGCGCGCGCCACCGAACTGCTCGGCACGATGCTCGGCGGTTACAACATCCAGCCGCTGATCGAACTGCTGTCCGACGCCGAAGTGGGCGCCGTGGCCGCCGACGCGCTGAAGAAAACCCTGCTGATGTTCGACCAGTTCCACGACGTCAAGGAACTCGCCGACAAGGGCAACGCGAATGCCAAGGCCGTGATGCAAAGCTGGGCCGACGCCGAATGGTTCACGAGCCGTCCGGAAGTGCCGGAAAGCCTGACCGTCACCGTGTTCAAGGTCACGGGCGAAACCAACACCGACGACCTGTCGCCGGCGCCGGACGCCACCACGCGCCCCGACATCCCGATGCACGCACTCGCGATGCTGAAGAACGCGCGCCCCGGCATTACGCCGGAAGAAGACGGCAAGCGCGGCCCGGTCAAGTTCATCGAATCGCTGAAGGAAAAGGGCCACCTCGTCGCCTACGTGGGCGACGTGGTCGGCACGGGTTCGTCGCGCAAGTCGGCCACCAACTCGGTGCTGTGGTTCACGGGCGAAGACATCCCGTTCATCCCGAACAAGCGTTTCGGCGGCGTGTGCCTCGGCGGCAAGATCGCCCCGATCTTCTACAACACGATGGAAGATGCCGGCGCGCTGCCGATCGAACTCGACGTGTCGAAGATGGAAATGGGCGACGTCGTGGAACTGCGTCCGTACGAAGGCAAGGCCATCAAGAACGGCGAAGTCATCGCCGAATTCCAGGTCAAGTCCGACGTGCTGTTCGACGAAGTGCGCGCCGGCGGCCGCATTCCGCTGATCATCGGCCGCGGCCTGACCGCCAAGGCGCGCGAGGCGCTGGGCCTGCCCCCGTCGACGCTGTTCCGCCTTCCGCAGCAGCCGGCCAACAGCGGCAAGGGCTTCTCGCTGGCCCAGCAGATGGTCGGCCGCGCGTGCGCCCTGCCGGAAGCCCAAGGCGTGCGC
>CAUPOD010000011.1:0-16225 GCA_963512745.1 uncultured Burkholderia sp.
TGGGCAACGGCAACCCGGCAGGTGCCCTGACCGGTGCACTCGGTACGGTGACCGGTGCCCTGGGCAACGGCAACCCGGCAGGTGCGCTGACCGGCGCGCTCGGTACGGTCACCGGCGCACTGACTGGCGCCCTGGGCGGTAACGGCGGCGTGGTCGGACCTACGGGTGTGATCGGTGCGCTCGGCACGGCCCTCTCGGGCGGTGCCGGTTCGGTGGCCGGTTCGGGGGGGAGCTTGATCGGTGCGGGTAGCACGGCGCTGAACGGTACGGCAGCCAACTCGGCGAACGTAGCCGGCGCGCTGATCTCGAACGGCGCGGCGGGCACGAGCGCGGTCGTCGCGTCCTCGGGCAACGCGGCAGCGGCCACGGTCAATGCGATCCCGACGCTGTCGGTCTCTACGAGCCATTCCAGCGGCGGCTCGATCGTGAACCCGCTGTCCTCCGTGACGGGTCTGCTGCCGTCGCTGACCGGCAGCCTGATCAAGTAACCGGAGTCACTTAACGCAGCAACGAGAAAGGCGACCGGCAGCAGTTTCCCGCCACCGGTCGCCCCGTAGAGCGGCATATCACTCCGGTGCTATGCCGCTCTTTCTTTGAATGGCCGCAGTGCCGGAGCGGACCTCGCCCCCGCCCACGGCACCCACGCGTTCAGTGATAGAACGCTGCCATCTTCTCCAGCGAAATCGGCTTGATCTTCGAGGCTTGCCCCGCACAGCCGAACGCTTCGTTGCGCGCCTTCACGATGCCCTTCGCGGCCTTGCGCGCGGCGGCCATCATCTTGCGCGGATCGAACTCGCTTGCGTCGTCGCCCATGAGCTTGCGCATCGCGCCCGTCATCGCGAGACGGATGTCGGTGTCGATGTTCACCTTGCGCACGCCGTTCTTGATGCCGCGCTGGATTTCCTCGACCGGCACGCCGTAGGTTTCCTTGATGTCGCCGCCGTACTGGCGAATGATTTCGAGCCATTCCTGCGGCACCGAGCTCGAACCGTGCATCACGAGGTGCGTGTTCGGCACGGCCAGGTGAATGTCGCGGATGCGGTCGATGGCGAGGATGTCGCCGGTCGGCTTGCGCGAAAACTTATACGCGCCGTGGCTGGTGCCGATCGCGATCGCGAGCGCATCGACGCCGGTCAGCGCCACGAACTCCTTGGCCTGTGCCGGATCGGTCAGCAGCATGTCGTGCGACAGCGTGCCTTCCGCGCCGGAACCGTCCTCTTCGCCGGCCGTGCCCGTCTCGAGCGAACCGAGGCAGCCGAGTTCGCCTTCCACGGAAACGCCCACGGCATGCGCCATCTCGCAGACGCGCCGCGTGGTATCGACGTTGTACTGGAAGTCGGACGGCGTCTTCATGTCTTCGCGCAGCGAGCCGTCCATCATCACGCTCGTGAAGCCGGAGCGGATCGACGCCTGGCACACGGCCGGGCTGCCGCCGTGGTCCTGGTGCAGCACGATCGGAATGTCGGGATGCGTTTCGGCGGCCGCCAGCACCATGTGGCGCAGATATGCCTCGCCCGCATATTTGCGCGCACCGGCGGACGCCTGCAGGATCACGGGACTGTCGGTTTCCTCGGCAGCTTCCATGATGGCGTGGATCTGCTCCAGATTGTTGACGTTGAACGCGGGCACGCCGTAGCCGAACTCCGCAGCATGGTCCAGAAGTTGTCGTAATGAAATGATGGCCATGATGGCGCTCCTTAGCGGGATGGTTGGGTGTCGGAAGCGGGCGCGGCGGCGCGCTGTTCGAGAATTTCGACGGCGGGCAAGGTCTTGCCTTCGAGGAATTCGAGGAACGCGCCGCCGCCGGTCGAGATGTAGCTGACGCGGTCGTGAATGCCGTACTTGGCGATCGCGGCCAGCGTGTCGCCGCCGCCCGCGATCGAAAACGCGGGCGATGCGGCGATGGCTTCGGCGAGTACCTTGGTGCCGTTGCCGAACTGCTCGAATTCGAATACGCCGACCGGGCCGTTCCACACGATCGTGCCGGCTTTCTCCAACTGAGCGGCGAGGGCGGCGGCGGTCTGCGGGCCGATGTCGAGAATCAGGTCGTCGTCCTCGACTTCGGCGACGGGCTTGACCTGCGCCGCGGCATCGGGCGAGAACGCCTTGGCCGTGACCACGTCCACCGGAATCGGTACCGACGCGCCGCGCGCCTTGGCGGCCTCGATGATCGTGCGCGCCTCCTCGACGAGATCGGGCTCGGCCAGCGATTTGCCGATCTTCAACCCGGCCGCGAGCATGAACGTGTTGGCGATGCCGCCGCCGACGATCAGCTGATCGACCTTCTCGGCCAGCGATTTGAGAATGGTCAGCTTGGTCGAGACCTTCGAGCCGGCCACGATCGCCACGAGCGGACGCTGCGGCTTGCCGAGCGCCTGCCCGAGCGCTTCGAGTTCGGCGGCCAGGAGCGGCCCCGCGCAGACGACGGCCGCGTGCTTGGCGATGCCGTGCGTGGTCGCCTCGGCACGATGCGCGGTGCCGAATGCGTCGTTGACGTAGATGTCGCACAGCTGCGCCATTTTTTGGGCGAGGGCGTCGTCGTTCTTTTTCTCGCCCTTGTTGACGCGGCAGTTCTCGAGCAGCACCACTTCGCCCGGCGCGACCGCCACGCCGTTCTCGACCCAGTTCGCGACGACCGGCACCGCGCGGCCCGTCAGTTCGGCGAGCC
The DNA here is from genome assembly GCA_963512745.1 of uncultured Burkholderia sp. Classification (GTDB taxonomy): domain Bacteria; phylum Pseudomonadota; class Gammaproteobacteria; order Burkholderiales; family Burkholderiaceae; genus Burkholderia. The sequence continues at coordinate 2,669 of CAUPOD010000011.1, forward strand.
GTTTGGCGACGGGCGCGAGCGAATCCGCGGGCTGGGGCGCGCCCTCGGTCGGGCGGCCCAGGTGCGACGTGACCATCACGGCCGCGCCCGCATGGCGGCACAGTTCGATGGCGGGCAGCGAGGCGCGGATGCGCGTGTCCTCGGTGATGTTGCCGTCCGCGTCCTGCGGCACGTTCAAATCGGCGCGGATGAAGACCCGCTTGCCGGCCAGTTCGCCGCGCGCGGCGAGATCGGTCAATGTCGTGACAGTTGTCATGGCGTGCCCCTACTTCGCGTTCGCCAGCGCGACGGTGGTGTCGAGCATGCGGTTGGAAAAGCCCCATTCGTTGTCGTACCAGCTCGATACCTTGACGAGGCGGCCCGAGACCTTGGTCAAGGTCGCGTCGAATACGGACGATGCCGAACTATGGTTGAAGTCGCTCGATACGAGCGGTTCGGTGTTGTATTCGAGGATGCCCTTGAGCGGACCCGCGGCCGATGCCTCGCGCAGTACCGCGTTGACTTCGTCGACCGTGGTATCGCGCGCCGCGATGAACGACAGATCGACGAGCGACACGTTGATGGTCGGCACGCGGATCGCGAAGCCGTCGAGCTTGCCGCTCAACTCGGGCAGCACGAGGCCCACGGCCGCGGCGGCACCGGTCTTGGTCGGGATCATGCTCATGGTGGCGGCGCGCGCGCGGCGCAGGTCTTCGTGATAGACGTCGGTCAGCACCTGGTCGTTGGTGTACGAGTGGATCGTCGTCATCAGGCCGTTCACGACGCCGATCTTGTCGTTGAGCGGCTTGACCAGCGGCGCCAGGCAGTTGGTCGTGCACGACGCGTTCGAGATCACCGTGTCGCTGGCCTTCAGCACGTCGTTGTTGACGCCGTAGACGATCGTCGCATCGACGTCTTTGCCGCCCGGCGCCGAGATGATCACTTTCTTCGCGCCGGCCTTCAGATGCGCGGACGCCTTCTCCTTGGTGGTGAACAGGCCCGTGCATTCGAGCACGACGTCGACGCCGAGTTCGCCCCACGGCAGTTCGGCCGGGTTGCGCATGGCCAGCACGCGGATCTTGTCGCCGTTGACGACCAGCGAGTCCCCGTCGACGCTGACCGATCCCGGAAATTTCCCGTGCGCGGTGTCGTATTGCGTGAGATGCGCGTTGGTGGCCGCGTTGCCGAGATCGTTGATGGCCACGATTTCGATGTCGTGTTTCTTGCCGCCCTCGTAGTGGGCGCGCAGCACGTTGCGGCCGATGCGGCCATAGCCGTTGATTGCTACCTTGATCGTCATGATGTTCGTCTCCAGTGTTTTTTTGTGGGGGAAGCGGGCCGGTGCCGCCGGCCCGCCGATACGAAAGGGCTGCCGTGGCGGCGGCCGTTACGCCGTCGATCGGAGCGTGCCCGGCGCGAGCAGTTCGGGCAGCTCCGCGAGCGAATCGATCAAGCCGTCGCAGTGGAGTACCCCGGGGCCGTCCGGTCCCGCATAGCCGTAGCTGACCAGATAGACCGGGATCCCGGCCGCGTGGGCCGTCGCGGCGTCCACGGGCGAGTCGCCGACCAGCACGCTGTCCGCCGGATCCACCCCGAGCAGGCGGCACGCGTGACGCACGGGTTCGGGGTTCGGCTTCATCTGCGGAATGCTGTCGCCGCCGACCAGCACCTCGAAGTACTGCGCGAGCCCCGTCGCCTCGAGCAGCGCGGCCGCGAGCCCTTCAGGCTTGTTGGTCACGCAGCCGAGCTTGTAGCCTTGCTCGCGCAGCGCGGCCACGCCGTCGAAGATGCCGGGATAGACTTCGCTGAGCGTGCCGTTGGTTTCGTCATAGTGGCGGCGGAACAACTCCTCGCCCGCGGCGGCCTCGACCGTCCGGTCGAGGCCGGCGGTTTCGAGCGTGCGCCGCACGAGATTCGGCACGCCCTTGCCGATGAAGCCGGCCACGATGTCGAACGGCTGCGGCGGCGTATTTAGATCGGCCAGCATCAGGTTCGCCGCGGCGACGATGTCGGGCGCGGTGTCGACCAGCGTGCCGTCCAGGTCGATCAAGACCGCTTTGCAGGTGGGTGGGCTGTTCGTCATCACGATTGCTTCTCGAGGAGAGCCTGTGCGGTGCTCGCGATGCGAGCGGGCGTCAGGCCGAAGTGTTGATAGAGTGCTTCCGCGGGCGCCGATTCGCCGAACGAATCGATGCCGAGCGAGGCGCCGCGGTCGCCGACCACGCCGCGCCAGGTCCACGTGACGCCGGCTTCCACGCTGACGCGCGGCACGCCCGGCGGCAGCACGGCGTCGCGATACGTGGCGTCCTGCGCGTAGAACACCTCGACGCACGGCATCGACACGACGCGCGCGCCGATCCCGTCCTTGGCCAACGCGCTCGCGGCTTGCATCGCGATCTCGACCTCGGAGCCGGTGGCGATCAGCACGACGTCGAGCTGTTCGACGTCGTGCAGCACGTAGCCGCCGCGCTTGATGCCGTCGATCTGCGCGGGCGTCCGCACGTACGGCGTGAGCGCCTGGCGCGACAGGATCAGACAGCTCGGGCCGTTGTCGCGCTGCACCGAGGCCAGCCATGCGATCGCGGTTTCCACGCCGTCGCACGGGCGCCATACGCGGTTGTTCGGAATCAGCCGCAGGCTCGCCGTGTGTTCGACCGGCTGGTGCGTCGGGCCATCTTCGCCGAGTCCGATCGAGTCGTGCGTGAGCACGTGAATCACGCGCAATTGCATGAGCGCCGCCATACGGATCGCGTTGCGCGAATAGTCGGAGAACGTCAGGAACGTGCCGCCGTACGGAATGAAGCCGCCGTGCAGGGCCATGCCGTTCATGATCGCAGCCATGCCGAACTCGCGTACGCCATAACTCAGATAGTTGCCGGCGCCACCCTCGTTGACGGACTTCGACGCCTTGACGTTGGTCAGATTCGAGCCGGACAGATCGGCCGAGCCGCCGAACAGCTCGGGCATCGCGGCGACCAGCGGCTCGAGCGTGAGCTGCGACGCCTTGCGCGTCGCGATCTTCTGATGCAGCGCCGAATCGGGCAGCTTGATCAGCGCGAGTACGCCGTCCGCATAGCCTTCCGGCAGCGTGCCGTCGCAGCGGCGCAGCAGTTCCGCGGCGAGGTCGGGGTAGGCCGCGCAGTAGCGCGAAAAGCGTTTGAGCCATTCGTCCTCGAGATGCGCGCCGTGCGTGCGCGCGCTCCATGCCTTGGCGATCTCGGCCGGCACCTCGAACGGCGCGGCGGTCCAGCCGAGCGCTTCGCGCGTCGCCGCGAGTTCCTGCGCGCCGAGCGGCGCGCCGTGCACGTCGTGCCCGCCCGACTTGGTCGGCGCGCCCTTGCCGATCACGGTGCGGCAGCAGATCAGCGACGGCTTGTTGCTCGCCTGCGCCTCGATCACGGCCAGATCGATTTCGGCCGCGTTGTGGCCGTCGACCTTGACCACGTGCCAGCCGTACGCGCGGAAGCGCTGCTCGGTGTCGTCGGTGAACCAGCCCTCGGTGTGGCCGTCGATCGAGATGCCGTTGTCGTCGTACAGGCAGATCAGCTTGCCGAGCCCGAGCGTGCCCGCGAGCGACGCGACTTCATGGCTGATGCCTTCCATCAGGCAGCCGTCGCCGAGGAACGCATACGTCATGTGATCGATGATCGTATGGCCTTCGCGGTTGAACGTCTGGGCGAGCAGCTTCTCCGCGAGCGCCATGCCGACCGCGTTCGCGATGCCTTGCCCGAGCGGGCCGGTCGTGGTTTCGACGCCCGGCGTGATGCCGTATTCGGGGTGGCCCGGCGTGCGCGCGTGCAGCTGCCGGAAGCGCTGCAGCTCGCCGATCGGCAGGTCGTAGCCGGTCAGGTGCAGCAGCGCGTACAGCAGCATCGACGCGTGCCCGTTCGACAGCACGAAGCGGTCGCGGTTGAGCCACTGCGGATTGGCCGGGTTGTGGCGCAGGTGGCGGCGCCATATCACCTCGGCCATTTCGGCCATGCCCATCGGCGCGCCGGGGTGGCCCGACTTCGCCTTCTCGACCGCGTCGGCGGCCAGGAAGCGTAGCGCGTTCGCGCATTGCGCCTCCATCCATTGGTGTTCCGGTGCATTCATCGCGCTCTCCTAGTCCGTGGATTCAAGCGGCGCTCAGCGCGCGCTTGCGGCGTTCCATCATGCGCAGCACGAACGGCGTGAAAATCAGCTGCATCGCCAATTCCATCTTGCCGCCCGGCACGACGATGGTGTTCGCGCGCGACATGAACGAGCCGTCCACCATGGTCAACAGGTACTGATAGTCGATGCCCTTCGGGTTCGCGAAGCGGATCACGACCATGCTCTCGTCGGGCGACGGGATTTCGCGCGCGATGAACGGGTTCGACGTGTCCACGCACGGCACGCGCTGGAAGTTCACGTGCGTGCGCGAGAACTGCGGGCAGATGTAGTTCACGTAGTCGGGCATGCGGCGCAGGATCGTGTCGGTCACGGCCTCCGTCGAATAGCCGCGCTGCGACTTGTCGCGCCACAGTTTCTGGATCCATTCGAGGTTGATCACGGGCACGACGCCGATCAGCAGGTCGGGGTAGCGCGCGACGTTGCACGTGTCGGTCGCCACGCCGCCGTGCAACCCTTCGTAGAACAGCAGGTCGGTGTTTTCGGGAAGCGGCTCCCACTCGGTGAAGGTGCCCGGTTCCTGCTTGAACGGCGCGGCTTCCGCGGGCGAGTGCAGGTAGTAGCGGCGCAGGCCGTTACCGGTTTCCGCATAGGTGCGGAACAGGTTCTCGAGGTCGTCGAACAGGTTGTTCTCGGGCCCGAAGTGGCTGAAGTTCATGTTGCCTTCCTTCTCCGCTTCGGCGAGCTTGACCTTCATCTGCGCGCGGTCGTAGCGGTGGAAGCTGTCGCCTTCGATCGTGACCGACTTCACGCCTTCGCGGCGGAAGATGTTCTCGAAGGTGCGCGTGACGGACGTGGTGCCGGCTCCCGAAGAGCCGGTAATGGCGATGATGGGGTGACGTTCTGACATGGCCAGGCTCTCAGAGAGGTGCGCGGAACAAACCGCGCTCGTTGAACAAAGGATTCGGCAAATCGTCGCCGCTGCCCGGTTCGAGGTGATAGCGCTCGATGCGCTCGACCTCGTTCTTCGACCCGAAAATCAGGCCGATGCGCTGATGCAGCGAGGTCGGCTCGACTTCGAGAATCGGTTTGCGCCCGGTGCTGGCGCGGCCGCCCGCTTGCTCCATGATGAAAGCGATCGGGCTCGCTTCGTAGAGCAGGCGCAGGCGCCCGGGCTTGCTCGGGTCCTTGGTGTCGCGCGGATACATGAATACGCCGCCGCGCATCAGGATGCGGTGCGCCTCCGCGACCATCGAGGCGATCCAGCGCATGTTGAAATCCTTGCCGCGCGGGCCGCCCACGCCGGCCAGGCATTCGTCCACGTAGCGCTTGATCGGCGCTTCCCAGAAGCGCGCGTTCGATGCGTTGATCGCGAACTCCTTGGTCTCTTCGGGGATCCGCAGGTTCGGATGCGTGAGGATGAATTCGCACAGGCTCGGGTCGAGCGTAAAGCCGTGCACCCCATTGCCGAACGTGAGCACGAGCATCGTGGTCGGCCCGTAGATCGCATAGCCTGCGGCCACCTGGTTGCGCCCCGGCTGCAGGAATTCGGCCTCGTCGCCGCTTTGCGAGTCGTCGCGCGTGCGCAGCACGGAGAAGATGCTGCCGACCGACACGTTCACGTCGATGTTCGACGAGCCGTCGAGCGGATCGAACGTGAGCAGGTATTTGCCGCGCGGAAATTCGGGCGGGATGTCGTAGGGTTTCTCGAGCTCCTCGGAAGCCATGCCGGCCAGATGGCCGCCCCATTCGTTGATGCGCAGGAACGTGTCGTTGCTCATCACGTCGAGCTTTTTCTGCTGCTCGCCCTGCACGTTGATCGTGTCCTCGCCCGCGGCGTTGCCGTACATGCCGCCGAGTGCGCCGTAGGCGACCGTGCGCGCGATGTGCTTGCACGCCATCGCGACGTTGAGGATCACCGAGTTGAAATCGCCGGTAGAGGACGGAAAACGTCTGCGTTCCTCGATCAGGAACTGCGTCAGTGTGAGATTGGGATGTACCGACATGATGCGTCTCCAGTCGTTTTGTAATGTTGCCGGGCGGGCAGGGAGCGGTTGCCCCGCGCCTGTCTGCAGCTTGATGAAACTTAGTTATCCTTTCGTTGGGCCAGGGTGGGCTGCCCGGCATCCGCGCTCGATCCTGAAGCGTCCGCTTAACTGCCTAAACTACCGTTCAACCGCCGCCCGCGTGCTCGCGCAGCTGCCGCATCACGGTCTTGTAGCCGCCGTCCGCGTCGGGCGCGCTGAACACCGCGCTGCCGGCCACGAACGTATCGGCGCCCGCGGCCGCGATCTCGCCGATGTTGTCCACTTTCACGCCGCCGTCGATCTCGAGCCAGACCTGCTGCCCGCCCTCGGCCATGTGCCGGTCGATGCGCGCGCGCGCCTGGCGCAGCTTGCCGAGCACGCCGGGAATGAATTTCTGGCCGCCGAAACCCGGGTTCACGCTCATCAGCAGCACCATGTCGAGCTTGTCGAGCGTGTGGTCGAGATAGCCGAGCGGCGTCGCCGGATTGAACACGAGCCCGGCCTTGCAGCCGTGTTCGCGGATCAGCGACAGCGTGCGGTCGATATGGCGGCTCGCCTCGGGATGGAACGTGATGATGTTGGCGCCGGCCTTCGCGAACATCGGAATCAGCGAATCGACGGGTTCGACCATCAGATGCACGTCGATCGGAATCGACACGTGCGGCCGGATCGCCTCGCACACCAGCGGTCCGATGGTCAGGTTCGGCACGTAGTGGTTGTCCATCACGTCGAAATGCACGAGATCGGCGCCGGCCGCCTCGATGGCCCGGACCTCCTCGCCGAGCCGTGCGAAATCGGCCGACAGGATCGACGGAGCGACGCGGATGTTTGAAGTAGTCATGTCAGTTCTCGCAGGAAAGCGCGGCCTCGTGCCAGCGCCGCAGCGTGGCCAGATCCACCCAGCCTTGCGCCATGCCGGGCGCGGGATGCGCGAGCGGCTGTTGCGGATCGCCGAGATTGGGCAGCACGACGAGCGCGCCGTGGAACGGCTCGCGCTCCGTATAGGCCGTGGTCGTGACCACGGTCGGAATGCCGGCTGCGGTCGCCGCGCGCACGCCGTTGTACGAATCCTCGATCGCGAGGCACTCCGCGCCGCCGAGCCCGAGCTGTTCGAGCGCCGCGTAGTACACGTCGGGAGCGGGTTTCTTGATCGGCGCGGTGGCGCCGTCGCACACGGCCACGAAGCGCTTGCGCCAGTCGGGACCGAACGGCCCGCTCAGCAACGCTTCGAGATTGACGGGCGTGGTCGTGGTCGCGATCGCGAGCGGGATGCCGGCCGCCGTCGCTTCGTCGATCAGGCGCCGGATGCCGGGCCGCAGCGGCACCGCGCCGCTCGCGACGTAGGCGGTGTAGTGCCGCGTCTTGGCCGCATGCAGTTCGTCGATCAACGCCTGCGCGCCCGCGCCGCGCGCCGCTTCGGGATCGATCCGGAGCCAGTAATGGAGCATCCGCTCCTTGCCGCCCGTCACGCCGAGCAAATCGGCATAGAGCGCTTCGTCCCAGTGCCAATCGAGACCGGCCTCGGCGAACGCCGCGTTGAACGCGTCGCGGTGCGCCGTTTCGGTGTCGGCGAGCGTGCCGTCCACGTCGAAGATCAGGGCTCGCACGGCTTACTCCTTGGGAGAGGCTTCCGAGAACACGCGGCTGCCGAGCAGGTCGGCGGGCGTGATGGTGGTCAGCGCGGCGTCGTCGGCGACCAGGTTCGGGTCGTTGAGCAGCCGCGACGCATGGCGCAGGCGCGCGCGGTCGAGCGCGTTGCGCACGCTGCGCGCATTGGCGAAATGCGGCATCTGCATGCGGCGCGCGAGATAGTCGGCGAACACGGCCGCACTCTCGCCGTCGAAGTGGTACTGCATGTGCTCGAGCATCAGGTCGCCGATTTCGAGCAGCTCCTCGACGTTGTAGTCGGGGAAATCGATGTGATGCGGGACGCGCGACGACATACCGGGATTGGACTCGAAGAAGCGGTCCATGCGGTCCTTGTAGCCGGCGAGAATCACCACGAGATCGTCGCGGTTGTTCTCCATCACCTGCAGCAGGATCTCGATCGATTCCTGGCCGTAGTCGCGCTCGTTTTCGGGGCGGTACAGGTAGTACGCCTCGTCGATGAACAGCACACCGCCCATGGCTTTCTTGAGAATTTCCTTGGTCTTGGGCGCCGTGTGGCCGATGTATTGTCCGACCAGGTCGTCGCGCGTGACCGCCACGAGATGGCCCTTACGGATGTAGCCGAGTTGATGCAGGATGGCGGCCATGCGCATCGCGACGGTGGTCTTGCCGGTGCCCGGATTGCCCGTGAAGCACATGTGCAGGCTCGGCGCGCCCGAGCTGAAGCCGCGCGCGGCGCGCAGCTTGTCGACCAGGAGCAGGGCGGCAATGTCGCGGATGCGAGCCTTGACCGGCGCCAGCCCGATCAACTCGCGATCGAGCTGCGCGAGCAGTTCGACGATGCCGGAGGATGCCAGCGACTCGGCGAGAGTCGTCGGCGGCGCTTGCCCGATGGATTCTGGCGCGGACATACGTGTCTCCTTTATTTACGGCTAGTCGGTCGCGGCGCGGTACGCCGCGCCGCTGCTTCGTTGCTACTGCCTGCTGCTTAGTACCGCTCGCCTTCGGGCTTCGCGTCCACCGCATAGCTCTCGGTGGTGTAGCGAATACGGCGCCCGTCGATTTCCTGGCGCACGAGACGGAAGCCCGGCTCGTGCGGCGGACGGTTGACGATGAACGACATCACCACCGATTCGACCGTATGCGTCGAGTCGAACGCCGTCAGGCGGATGTACTGATTCGGAAACGTCTTGCGGCAGTTGTTGACTTCCAGGAGCACGCCGGCGGCGTCCTCGAGGTCGAACATCGGATTGCCGAACATTTCCCAGTACGTGTTGCGCGGGTGCGGGTCGTCCGTGTACTCGATGCCGAGCGCCCAGCCTTTGTCGAGGCAGTACTGGATTTGCTTGGTGATCTGCTCGTCCGTGAGGTCCGGCAGGAAGGAGAAGGTGCCTTGGGTAATACGCATGATGTCCTCTCTTACGGCAATTCAGCGTTGATGGGTGCGATCCGGGTCGGGCTCAGGACGCCGTCGGGGTCGAGATGACATCCGACGTATCGGTCGACGTGTAGTTGAAGCTGATCTCGCCCCAGGTATCGAGGGCCGCCTTCAGCGGGCTGCACCACTTGGCCGCGTCGGCCAGGATCTTCTGTCCTTCGAGCTTCAGATCGCGCCCTTCGTTGCGCGCCAGCACCATCGCTTCGAGCGCCACGCGGTTGGCCGTCGCGCCGGCCTGGATCCCCATCGGGTGACCGATCGTGCCACCGCCGAACTGAAGCACCACGTCGTCGCCGAACATGTCGATGAGCGCATCCATCTGGCCTGCGTGAATCCCGCCCGACGCCACCGGCATTACCTTGCGCAGCGAGGCCCAGTCCTGGTCGAAGTACAGACCTTGCACCGGGTTCGCTTCCGTCACGTTATCGCGGCAGATATGGTAGAAACCCTGCACCGTGTTCGGATCGCCTTCGAGCTTGCCGACCGCCGTGCCCGTGTGCATGTGGTCGACGCCGGCCAGGCGCAGCCACTTCGCGATCACGCGGAATGACACGCCGTGCGTCTTCTGGCGCGTGTACGTGCCGTGACCCGCGCGGTGCAAGTGCAGGATCATGTCGTTCTGGCGGCACCATGCGCTGAGCGACTGAATCACCGGCCAGCCCACCACCAGGTCGATCATGATGATCACCGACCCCAATTCCTTCGCGAACTCGGCGCGGCGGTAGATTTCTTCCATCGTGCCGGCCGTCACGTTCAGGTAGCTGCCCTTGACCTCGCCCGTCGCGGCCGACGCCTTGTTCACGGCGTCCATCACGAACAGGAAGCGGTCGCGCCAGTGCATGAACGGCTGCGAGTTGATGTTCTCGTCGTCCTTCATGAAGTCGAGGCCGCCTCTCAGGCCCTCGTAAACCACGCGGCCGTAGTTGCGGCCCGACAGGCCGAGCTTCGGCTTGGTCGTCGCGCCGAGCAGGGGACGCCCGAACTTGTCGAGACGCTCGCGCTCGACGATGATCCCGGTCGGCGGCCCGGCGAAGGTTTTGACGTAGGCCACCGGGAAGTGCATGTCTTCGAGGCGGGCCGCCTTGAGCGGCTTGAAGCTGAACACGTTGCCGATGATCGACGCCGTCAGGTTGGCGATGGAGCCTTCCTCGAACAGCGACAGGTCGTAGGCGATCCAGCAGAAATATTGTCCCGGGGTATTGGGGACGGGTTGCACGCGATAGGCTTTGGCGCGGTAGTAGTCGCATGCCGTGAGGCGGTCCGTCCAAACCACGGTCCAGGTGGCCGTCGACGATTCGCCGGCCACGGCTGCGGCGGCTTCTTCCGGATCCACGCCGTCCTGGGGCGTGATCCGGAACATCGCGAGGATGTCGGTGTCCTTGGGCTTATAGTCGGGTTCCCAATATCCCATCTGCTTATATTTGAGCACGCCAGCGGAATACCGCTTCTTGGCGTCAGAGATGGTGCTGCTTTCGACGGGCTGGTTCATCGTCATGTCTCCTGTGGGTTGACCTACCTTATGGAGACTAAGCTTATGCACGATGTTGATTAAAGTATATTAACGTTTTACTTCTTCTCGATTCAGGAAATCTTAATGAACGGTGTGACGCTCCGGCAGATCCGCGTGTTCGTCGCCGTCGCGCGCCATCTGAGCTTCTCGCGCGCGGCGCAGACGCTGAATCTGACGCCGCCGGCGGTGACGATGCAGGTCCGCGAGCTCGAAACGCAGATCGGGCTGCCGCTGTTCGACCGCGAGGGGCGCTCGGTTTCCCTGACCACCACCGGCGAATATTTCCTGGTCTATGCACGCAAGGTCCTCGCCACGCTCAAGGATGCCGAGGACATGCTCGCGAGTTTCAAGCGCGTGCAGACGGGGCGTCTCGTGATCGGCATGGTGAGCACCGCAAAGTACTTCGTGCCGCCGCTGCTCGGGCGTTTCTGCAAGGATCATCCGGGCGTCGAGGTGAGCTTGTCGGTCGGCAACCGCCAGATGCTCGTCGACCAGTTGCAGCGCAACGAGGTCGATCTCGCGGTGATGGGGCGGCCGCCTCAGGAGCTGGCGACGCGCGCGGAGCCGTTCGCCGTGCATCCGCACGTGTTCATCGCGGCGGCCGATCATCCGCTCGCGCGGCTCGGCCACGTTTCGGCGCAAACGCTCGAGAACTACAACTTCATCGTGCGCGAACCGGGCTCCGGCACGCGCGCGGTACTCGAGGAGTATTTCGAGCGCTACCGGCTGACGCCGCACATCACGATGGAGATGTCGGGCAACGAGACGATCAAGCAGGCGGTGATGGCGGACATGGGCATCAGTCTTTTGTCGCTGCATACGATCGGTCTGGAACTCAGCAACCGGCGGCTGTCCGTGATCGACGTCGAGGGCGCGCCGGTGGTGCGGCGCTGGCACATGGTCAACATGTTGTCGAAGATCTTGTCGCCGCCGGCCGAGGCGTTTCGGTATTTCATGCTCGAGCATGCGGAGACTTATCTGCTCGAGCAGTTCGCTCCGGCTTGAGTTTTTCGGGGTGTCGGGGTTGCTAGGACCGTAGTTAACCCCCTCGGCCAGTTCAAGCCTGCGAGTCATCTCATTTTTTCGGGTCGGATGCCGGTTCCGGCGAATGCCTGTCGCAGCTAGCTGCGCGGGTTTCCTGTCTAATCGATACTGAGTCAAATTGTCCGTGCGACGTTTCGTCGACTACACTCGCCGTTCATAAATGCGGCGGGTCAGGCGGCAGACGAATTTCGTTCGCAATGCGAATAGTTGACGGAGACAGGAGGGACACATGACACAGAGCTTGACGCATCCGCGGCAGCCGCGCGCCGCGCTTCGCTGGCTTGCGCTCGCCACGGCGGCGCTGATCGTGCTGGGCGGCACGCAGGCGCGCGCCGATTCGAGATCCGCCGCACCTGTGCTGCTGCCGCCGCCGAGCGAGCTTTATGGCGAGCTGTTCGTCGCGGTGCAGACCCGGCAGATCTTTTCCGATCAGAAAACCTTCGCCGATGCGACGCCGACGTCCGAGCCGGCCGCCATCGTGCAGTTGTACCGCCAGCAAAAGGACGCGCCGGGCTTCTCGCTCGCGGCGTTCGTCGCGCAGCACTTCACGCCGCCCACCGATCACAGCGTCGCGCCGCCGCCGGGCATGCCGCTGCGCGAGCATATCGACTGGCTCTGGCCCGCGCTCACGCGCACCTCCACGCAGGTGCCGCCGTACAGCTCGCTGATCCCGCTACCGAAACCGTACGTGGTGCCGGGCGGCCGCTTCCGCGAAGGCTACTACTGGGACACCTATTTCACGATGCTCGGCCTGCAGGAAGCGGGGCGCGAGGATCTCGTGGACGGCATGCTCGACAACTTCGCGTATCTGATCGATACCGTCGGCCACGTGCCGAACGGCAACCGCACTTATTACGCGAGCCGCTCGCAGCCGCCGTTCTTCGCCTATATGGTCACGCTCGCGGCCAAGACCGAGGGCGACCGCGCGTACCGCAAATATCTGCCCGCGCTGCGCCGCGAGTACGCGTACTGGATGCAAGGCGAGCGCACCACGCGCCGCGGCGGCGCGAGCGCGCACGTCGTCGTGCTGCCGGACGGCGCGGTGCTGAACCGCTATTGGGACGCGAGCACGACGCCGCGCGACGAGTCGTACCTCGAAGACGTGCGTACGGCGCAGCAAGTACCCGCGCGCCCGGCGCCGGAAGTCTGGCGCGACCTGCGCGCCGCGGCCGAGAGCGGCTGGGATTTCAGTTCGCGCTGGTTCGGCGACGACCGCTCGCTGACCTCGATCCGCACCACCTCGATCGTGCCGGTCGATCTGAACAGCCTGATGTTCAACCTGGAACTGACGATCGCGAAGGGCTGCAGCGTCACGCGCGACATGGTCTGTGTCGCCGAATTCGCCGCGCGCGCGGACCGGCGCGCGGCCGCGATCAACCGCTATCTATGGAATCCGCGCGGCTATTACGGCGATTACGACTGGCGCCTGGCCAAGCCGCGCGACAACCTGAGCGCCGCCGCGCTGTATCCGCTGTTCGCGGGCGCCGCGTGGCCCGAGCGCGCGCGCCAGACCGCGCATCGCGTGAAGCAGACGCTGCTGCAGCCGGGCGGCCTCGCCACCACGGCCCTCGACACGACCCAGCAATGGGATGCGCCGAACGGCTGGGCGCCGCTCCAATGGGTCGCGATGGTCGGGTTGCAACGGTACGGCATCAAGCCCGTGGCGCAGCAGATCGGCATGCGCTTCCTAGCGGACGTGAAGGGCGTGTACGCCGCGCAGGGCAAGCTCGTCGAAAAGTACGTGGTCGAGGGCACGGGCATCGGCGGCGGAGGCGGCGGCGAATACCCGCTGCAGGACGGCTTCGGCTGGACCAACGGCGTCACGCTCAAGCTGCTCGACCTGTACGGCGATTGACGGG
>CAUPOD010000012.1:0-16026 GCA_963512745.1 uncultured Burkholderia sp.
GCGGCAGCCGCGGCAGCGCGCGCCTTCCGGCCGCGTTGCCAGAGGAAGCCCAGAACCACGAGCGCCAGCACGCCGAGCGACGCGCCCGCCTCGATACGCGCGGCAGGGTCGCTCCAATTGGGCAGCGCCAGAGCACCTGCGCCCGCCACGGCGGAAGCTGCAGCGCCGCTTGCGTTCACCGCGCTCGCGGCGCTGGCCGCGCTGGCCATGCTCGCCTCGCTGGCGATGGTGGCACCGCTTGCCGCCGACGCACCCTCGGCGCTCGCCGCACTGGCCATCGTACCGGCCGCGGTTACGCCCGACGCAGCTTCGCTCGCGCCGCCGGCAGCAACCGCCGTGTTTGCGGAGCCGGCCATCGGAGCCGACGCCATGGCGACCGCGGCAACCTTGGATGCGCCCGTGGCGACGGGCGTCGATGCCGCCGTCGAAACGACGGCGGTCACGGCAGCCGCAGACGCCGCCTGGACGCCCTTGGCCGCGACAGACGCCGCGCCGGCCGTGGAAGCGCCGTTAGGCACGCCAGCCCCGGATGCACTAGCCGCCGCCACACCGCTCTCCGCCAACGCCCCCGTCGCATCGAGCGGCGGCACGACCAGCAACGCATCGCCGCGCAGCAAGCTCGGGTTGTTCTTCAGAAACGCCTTCGGATTCGCGACGAACAGCGCATGCGCTGCGCGCGCGAGCACGGCCGGGTCGTGCGACTGCGTGGCCTCGGCCGCGAGATCGTTGAGCGACTGCCCCGGCTGCGCGCGCAACGTGGTTTGCGCCGAACTCGAAAGGGGCCACGCGGCCGCGCACAGGATCAAGGCGACGCCGAGCCGCGGCAAACGGTTCGTGGCGGAAAGCGGGAGTGAGGGAAGTCGCAACGTCATCAGGCTCTTTGTACCGCACGGGCGGCGGATCGGTAGGCAGGAAAAACTCGCGCGCCAATAAAAAAGCGCCGCATGGAGCGGCGCTTTGCATACGTGCAAACGGTAGGCGCGCCATCAAGCGCGTAGTTTACTGGAATAAGTCGCGGGTTACTTATCGAGCAGGATACGCAGCATCCGGCGCAGCGGCTCGGCCGCGCCCCACAGCAGCTGATCGCCGACCGTGAACGCCGACAGATACTCGCCACCCATCGCGAGCTTGCGCAGGCGGCCGACCGGCACCGACAGCGTGCCCGTCACGACGGCCGGCGACAGGTCGCGCATCGAGGCCTCGCGTTGATTCGGCACGACCTTGACCCAGTCATTCGCGCTCGCGAGAATGCCGTCGATCTCGTCGAGCGGCACGTCGCGCTTGAGCTTGATGGTCAGCGCCTGCGAGTGGCAGCGCATCGCGCCGATCCGTACGCACAGGCCGTCGACCGGGATCGAGCCCGGCTCGCCCATGGCCGGCTTGCCGAGGATCTTGTTGGTCTCGGCGCCGCCCTTCCACTCTTCCTTCGACATGCCGTTGCCGAGATCCTTGTCGATCCACGGGATCAGCGAGCCGGCCAGCGGCACGCCGAAATTCGCGGTCGGCATCTCGGGGCTGTTCATCGCGGCGAGCACCTTGCGGTCGATGTCGAGGATCGCCGACGACGGGTTGGCCAGTTCGTCGCGCACGGCGCCGTTCAGGTAGCCCATCTGCAGCAGCAGTTCGCGCATGTTCTGCGCGCCCGCGCCCGAAGCGGCCTGGTACGTCATGGCCGTCATCCAGTCGACGAGGTTTTCGCGGAACAGGCCGCCGAGCGCCATCAGCATCAGGCTGACCGTGCAGTTGCCGCCGATGAAGTTCTTGGTGCCCTTGACGAGCGCGTTCTTGATCACGTCGAGGTTGACGGGATCGAGGATGATCACGGCGTCGTCGCTCATGCGCAGCGACGACGCGGCGTCGATCCAGTAGCCGTTCCAGCCGGCCGCGCGCAGCTTCGGGAACACTTCGCTGGTGTAGTCGCCGCCCTGGCACGTGATGATCGCGTCGCACTTCTTGAGCTCGTCGATGCTCATCGCATCCTTGAGCTTGGTTTCGTTCTTCGCGAACGACGGCGCCGCGCCGCCTGCATTGCTGGTGCTGAAAAACACCGGCTCGATCAGATCGAAATCGCGCTCTTCCTGCATGCGCTGCATCAGCACGCTGCCGACCATGCCGCGCCAACCAACCAGACCTACGTTCATGACTTACCCTCGAATTGGAGCTTCCCCGCTCTGCTGCCCGCCCGGCGTGGCCGCGCGGGGAAACAGGCGGACACGACGGACGATCAGTGCGTGATCGTTTTGATCGCTTTCGTGGTAATCGTGGCGGTAATGGCGAGCGCGCCCACACGGCTCGTTGCGCCGTGGGTTTTCGAAATCGAAAGGATCGGGGAGATCGTCGCCATTGCTGAACTTTACACGAAAATCGGGATGCTCTGCGCGCCGCATGGCGCGCGCTTGATTGACAAATACCTTACAGCGCCGCGACCACCGCGTCGCCCATCGCCGCCGTGCCGACCTGCTTGCAGCCCGGCGTGACGATGTCCGCCGTGCGGTAGCCCTGCGCGAGCACGGTCTTGACCGCGCGTTCGATGCGGTCGGCCTGCTCGGGCAGATTCAGCGAATAGCGCAGCATCATCGCGGCCGACAGGATCGTCGCGAGCGGATTGGCGATGCCCTTGCCCGCGATGTCGGGCGCCGAACCGTGCGACGGCTCGTACAAGCCCTTGTTGTGCGCGTCGAGCGAGGCCGACGGCAGCATGCCGATCGACCCCGTGAGCATCGAGGCCTCGTCGGACAGGATGTCGCCGAACATGTTGCCCGTCACGATCACGTCGAACGCCTTGGGCGCCTTGACGAGCTGCATCGCGGCGTTGTCGACGTACATGTGCGACAGCTCGACGTCGGGATATTCCTTGGCGACTTCGATCATCACGTCCTTCCACAATTGCGACGTTTCGAGCACATTGGCCTTGTCCACCGAGGTCAGCTTCTTCTGGCGTTTCTGCGCGGCCTGGAACGCGACGTGCGCGATGCGGCGCACTTCGGGCTCCGCATAACGCATCGTGTCGAAGCCCTCGCGCGCACCCTCGAACGCGCCGTCCGGCGCCTGGCGGATACCGCGCGGCGCGCCGAAATAGATGTCGCCGTTCAGCTCGCGCACGATCAGGATGTCGAGGCCCGCGACGATCTCGGGCTTCAGCGACGACGCGCCCGTCAATTCCTCGTAGCAGATCGCGGGACGGAAGTTCGCGAACAATTGCAGATGCTTGCGCAGGCCGAGAATCGCCTGCTCGGGGCGCAGCGCGCGTTCGAGCGAATCGTACTTCCAGTCGCCCACGGCGCCGAACAGGATCGCGTCCGCGGACTTCGCGAGCGCGAGCGTGGCCTCGGGCAGCGGATGGCCACTGGCTTCATAACCGGCGCCGCCGACGGGCGCGAATTCGAGTTCGAACGATTCGCCGAGTGCGTTCAACACCTTGACGGCTTCGGCGACGATTTCGGGGCCGATGCCGTCGCCCGGCAATACTGCGATCTTCATGCGGATATCCTGAGTCTTGAGCGATGCGATGAGGCGCGGCGTTTTCGAGCGCCGCGCGAACGATGCGAATTTATAGACGCAAACCCGGTGCCTTTATCGGCCTTACTCAGCCAATCAAGCGATTGGCGAGCCACGGTTGCTTGGCCAGGCGTTCTGCCTCGAACTGGCGGATCTTGTCGGCGTGGCGCAGCGTAAGGCCGATGTCGTCGAAGCCGTTCAGCATGCAGTACTTGCGGAACGCCGCGATTTCGAACGGATACGCGCGGCCGTCGGGCGCGCGCACGACCTGCGCCTCGAGATCGACGGTCAGGCGGAAGCCCGTGAACGCGTAGGTCTCGTTGAACAGATCGTCGACGTGCTGTTCGCTCAGCACGATCGGCAGCAGGCCGTTCTTGTAGCAGTTGTTGAAGAAGATGTCGGCGAAGCTCGGCGCGATGATGGCGCGGAAGCCGAACTGCTCGAGCGCCCACGGCGCGTGTTCGCGCGAGCTGCCGCAGCCGAAGTTCTTGCGCGCGAGCAGGATCGACGCGCCTTGGTAGCGCGCCTGATTCAGCACGAAATCGGGGTTCAGCGGACGCTTGGAATTGTCCTGGCCCGGCTCGCCGTGGTCGAGGTAGCGCCATTCGTCGAACGCGTTCGGGCCGAAGCCCGTGCGCTTGATCGATTTCAGGAACTGCTTCGGGATGATCGCGTCGGTATCGACGTTCTCGCGGTCGAGCGGCGCCACGAGGCCGTCGAGTACAGTGAATTTTTCCATGATCGGTGCTCCCGGTGTGCTTAGAGCGCGCGCTGCACGGCGCGGGACGAATCGGTGACGTCCTGGCCGAGACCGGCCACCGTGTTGCAGCCGGCCAGCGCCAGCAGTGCGCCGGCGACGGCTAGATGCGCCGCGCGGCGCAAGGCGTACGTATGTTGCATGCTTTATCCCAGGTGACGGATATCGACGAAGTGGCCTTCGATGGCGGCCGCGGCGGCCATCGCGGGACTCACGAGATGCGTGCGGCCGCCCGCGCCCTGGCGCCCTTCGAAATTGCGGTTCGAGGTGGACGCGCAGCGCTCGCCCGGTTCGAGGCGGTCGGCGTTCATCGCGAGGCACATCGAGCAGCCCGGCTCGCGCCATTCGAAACCGGCGGCCGTGAACACCTTGTCGAGCCCTTCGCGCTCGGCCTGCGCCTTGACGAGGCCCGAGCCCGGCACGACCATCGCGAGGCGCACGTTCGGCGCGACGCGGCGGTTCAGTTTCTTGACGACGTACGCGGCCGCGCGGATATCCTCGATGCGCGCGTTCGTGCACGAGCCGATGAAGATCTTGTCCACCTTGATCGATTCGATCGGCGTGTTCGGCTGCAACGCCATGTAGGCGAGCGCGCGCTCCATCGCGTCGCGCTTGACGGGGTCCTTCTCGCGCTCGGGATCGGGCACGCGGCCGTCGACCGCGGTGACCATCTCGGGCGACGTGCCCCACGTGACCTGCGGCACGATGTCGGCCGCGTTGATCTCGATCACGCGGTCGAAATGCGCGCCCGCATCGGACGTGAAGCCGCGCCAGTAGGCCACGGCCTGATCCCACTCCGCGCCCTGCGGCGAGAACGGACGGCCCTTCAGATATTCGATCGTGGTGTCGTCCACGGCCACCATTCCCGCGCGCGCGCCGGCTTCGATGGCCATGTTGCAGACCGTCATGCGCCCTTCCATGCTCAGCGCGCGGATCGTCGAGCCGCCGAATTCGATCGCGTAGCCCGTGCCGCCCGCGGTGCCGATGCGGCCGATGATCGCGAGCACGATGTCCTTCGCGGTGCAGCCGCGCGGCAGCGGGCCGTCGACCTTGATCAGCATGTTCTTGCTTTTCTTCTGCAGCAAGGTTTGCGTGGCCAGCACGTGCTCGACCTCGGACGTGCCGATGCCGTGCGCGAGCGCGCCGAACGCGCCGTGCGTCGAGGTGTGCGAATCGCCGCACACGATCGTCATACCCGGCAGCGTCGCGCCCTGCTCGGGACCGACGATGTGCACGATGCCCTGGCGCACGTCGTTCATCTTGAACTGCGTGATGCCGAAGCTGTCGCAGTTCGCGTCGAGCGTATCGACCTGCAGTTTGGAGACGGGGTCGGCGATACCGTGGCTGCGGTCGGTGGTCGGCACGTTGTGGTCGGACACGGCCAGGTTCGCGCTGATACGCCACACCGGACGCTCGGCCAGCTTGAGACCCTCGAAAGCCTGCGGGCTCGTGACTTCATGCAGCAGTTGACGGTCGATGTAGAGCAGCGTGGTGCCGTCGTCTTCGGTGTGGACGACGTGCGAGTCCCACAATTTGTCGTAGAGAGTCTTTGCCATGATGTGCGGGGAATGGCGGCCTTGGCGGCGCTGCCGAAGTTGCGTGACGTTTCGATTATGCCATGCCGGACTACCAGGATGCGCGCGCACCGCACAAAAAAAACCTATTAAAAACAGTGAGTTACCCTGGTAGTTCCGATACCTGGATCAGGCTTACCAGGATTGCCGGGCGTGCTTCGCGGACGTGCGCGACACCCGGCCCTTATACTGCGTCACGACCGATCGAACGGCCGCACACACCGAAGGAACCCGCTCCCGATGGACACCCGACCCGCCGCCGATCCGCAATTCAATCCCGCCGCCCTCGCCGTGCGGCGCTGGGCCTCGGGCGTGCTCTACGCCGCGCTGCTGCTGCTCGCGCTGTGGACTGCGCGCGATTTCCTGCCCGCGATCGCGTGGGCCGTCGTAATCGCCCTCGCGATCTGGCCGGTCGTGCGATGGCTCGATGCGAAACCGCCGTTTCGCGCGCGGCCGGTCCGGCTCGCGATCTTGCTGACGGCGCTGATCGCCGTCGTGTTCGTGGTGCCCGCGACGATGGTGCTCGCGCAGGGCTTCGCCGAATTCGCCGCGGCGCGGCAATGGCTGCACGATCTGCTGCATACGGGGTTGCCCGTGCCGGACGTGCTCGCCCGCCTGCCCGTCGCGGCCGCGCCGCTCGCGCAATGGTGGCGCGAGAATCTGGCGCTGCCGTTGACGACGTCGCCGCTCGCGTCGTCGCTGCGCGAGCACGGCGTGCAGGGCGCGGCGGCCGTCTCGGTCACGCGCGAAGTGAGCGCGCGGCTCGTGCATCTGCTCATCACGCTCGCGTTCATGCTGATGACGCTGTTCATGATCCTGGCGGCCGGCCCTACGCTCGGCGAACGTCTCGGCACCGCGTCGCGCCGCGCGTTCGGCGACAGCGGGGCGCTGCTGCTGCACCGCATGGCGCACGCGGCGCGCGGCACGGTGGTCGGGCTCGTGGTGGTCGGGATCGGCGAAGGCGTCCTGCTCGGCATCGCCTATCTGTTCGCCGGACTGCCGCACGCGACGCTGATGGGCGCGGTCACGGCCCTCGCCGCGATGGTGCCGTTCTGCGCGCCGCTCGTGTTTCTGGGCGCGGCCGCATGGCTGCTCGTCAACGGCTCGGCCGTGGCCGCGCTGAGCGTGGCGATCGTGGGCACGATCGTCGTGTTCGCGGCCGAGCACTTCGTGCGCCCCGCGCTGATCAGCGGCTCGACGCGCCTGCCGTTCCTGCTCGTGCTGATCGGCATTCTCGGCGGCGCCCAAACGTTCGGACTGCTCGGGCTTTTCATCGGCCCCGCGCTGATGACCGTACTGACCGTGCTCTGGGAAACGTGGGTGAATCAAGACACTTCTCAAGAAAATTCACGCTGACGGCACGCCCCTCGGTACTATTGGCGCACACGGGAAATATCGAGAATTTTTACTCGAAGCGGGGGGCCGTCATGGGGGAGAATCGTCCAGGGGCGCAGGATGTGCGCGGGCAGCGCATGCGTACACGCACGGGCCGGCGGCGCATGCGCGTCGCGGCGCCGGTACTGTGCGCGATGGTGTCGTGGTGCTGGCAGACAGCCGCGCATGCGCAAAGCAGCGTAACGCTTTACGGCGTGATCGACTCCGGGCTGCGCTTTACCAATCACGGCGCGAGCTACGACGCGACCGGCAAACCCGCCTCGAGCGGCAACACGCTGTCCTTGCCGCTCGGCGGCGGGTTGTCGGAGAACTACTGGGGCTTGAAGGGCCGCGAGGATCTCGGCGGCGGCCTCCAGGCGGTCTTCCAGGTGCAGAGCCTGTTCTATCCCGCCACCGGCGCCCTCGCGCCGGCCGGTTCCCAAGCGCTGTTCCAGCTTGCATGGGTCGGGCTGCGCTCGGCACAGTACGGACAACTCACGCTGGGCCGCCAATACAACGTGGCCTTCAAGGCCACGACGCTCGGCTTCGCCTCGAATCAGTGGAGCGGCAGTCAGATCCCCTACTCGGCCGCGTTCAAACCGGAACAGATCGTGCTGGCCGGCGCCCGCACCAGCAACATGCTCCAATACGGCGCGCACTTCGGCGACGTGTATTTCTTCGGACAATACGCGCTCGGCAATCGTTCCGGCGCGCCGGTGCAAGGCAGCCAGGCGGGCGCGGGGCTCGCGTATGCGCCCACGGGCGGCCCGGTCACGGCATCCGTCGCGTACATGCGCTCCCGCGACGACGTCACGAGCGGCACGTTCGACATCTTCTCCGGGGGCGGCTCGCTGACGCTCGGCAGCATCCGCTTCAACGCGGGCTACCTGCAGGACAGCCGGTCCAACAACTTCACGTCGTTCGCGGACGGCCCGTTCACCCCGACCACGCTGGCCGGGCTCGGCATCATCTCGCCGGCCCAGGTCGTCAACCCGTCGGTGCCGGGCGGCTTCGACAAGCGCAAGATGCTGCTGGCCGGCGTGACCTATACGCTGACGCCCGAGTGGACGGTTGCCGCGAACGGCTGGTGGACCAAGCAGACCGGCTATACCGACAAGTACAACGGCTCGGCGCACCAGTATCAGATCATCACGGGCTATAACCTGTCCAAACGCAGCACGGTGTACGCCGAGGTCGATTATTCGCGTTACGGCGGCGGCATGATCGGCGCGCAATTCGTCGGCGCGAACGCCCTGTCGCCGACCGCGAGCCCGTCGCAACTGGGCGCGATGATCGGCATCCGGCATTACCTGTAAAGCGCGCTACCGAGCGCTATCGGGCGCCTGCCCATTCCAGCCGCCGCCCAGATCGCTGATCAGCGCAGCTGCGTCGAGCAGCCGCTGCGTATGCACGCTGAGCGCCGACTGCTGCGTGCTGAGCTTGGTCGCGAGCGAGGTCGCGACGGTCGTGTAGTCGACCGTGCCCGCCTTGTATTCGTTGAACGCGATCTCGGCGCCGCGCGTCGCGTCCTGCACGGCGTTGTCGAGTACGGCGGCCTGCTGTTCGAGGATGCGCAGGCCGGACAGATCGTTCTCGACGGCCTGGAACGCGCTCAGCACCGTGCCGCGGTAATTCGCCACGGCAGCGTCGTAGGCCGCGCGCGCGGCTTGCACGGTCGCGCTGCGCTCGCCCCCGTCGAACAGCGTGCCGCTCGCGGCCGCGCCGAGCGACCAGACGCGGTTCGCCGCATGCAGCAGCCCGGCCAGCGGCGACTGCGTGAAGCCGTCGAGCGCGGACAGCGAGAGGGTCGGGAAATACGCCGCCACGGCCACGCCGATCGCGGCATTCTCCGCGGCCATCTGACGCTCGGCCACGGCGATGTCCGGACGCCGTTCGAGCAGCGTCGACGGCAGCGCGCGCGGCACGCCGGGCAGTGCGGGCAGCGTGCCGTCGTGCGGCAGGTCGAGATCCTCGGGATTCTTGCCGACGAGCACCGCGATCGCGTGCGCGTACTGCGCGCGCGCGATGCCGAGCGCGATCAGGCTCGACTGCGCGTTCTCGAGCTGCGTGCGCGCCGTGATCAGATTCGACGGGGGCACGGTGCCGGCCTGATCCTGGTTCGCGATCACGCGCAGATATTGCTGATACTCGGCGACGGTCTGCGTGAGCAGGTCGATGTTCGCATCCGACGCGCGCAGGTTGATGATCGCGTCGGCGAGCGCGAGCTGCTCGGACAGCGTCGCATTCGCAAGCGTCGCGGCGCTCGCCTGCGCCGTCGCGCGGTTCTCCTCGACCTGGCGGCGCAATTGGCCCCACACGTCGAGTTGCCAGTTGGCGGTGCCCTCCAGCGTGCCGCTGTTATAGACCCGCGCCACGCCCGCACTCGACGCGCGTTGACGCGTGGCGTCGCCGTTGATGCCGAGCACCGGGAACAGCGCGCTGTTCGCGACCTTGACCTCGGCGAGCGCCTGCTGGTAGTTCGCGTAGTTCTGGCGCACGGTCTGGTTCGACACGGCCACGAGCGGTTCGAGGCGGTCCATCAGCGGATCGTGGAACACGGTCCACCAGTCGCCCTTGGGCGCGGCGGCGGCGTCGGGCTGCGCGGCGCGCCAGCCGTCGAGCGCCTGGTATTGCGCGGGCACCGCGACCTGCGGGCGGCGATAGTCGGGGCCGACCATGCAGCCGCTCAGCAGCGCCGCCAGCACCGCCGCGGCCGCGACGGAAGTGAGTGGGGTCTTCGTCATCATGCGTTGTCCGATTGCCGGTTCCAGGGCAAGCCAGCCGACCAGCGCGCAAGACGCGCGCGCAGCCGGTCGAGATACAGGTAGATCACGGGCGTCGTGTACAGCGTGAAGATCTGGCTCAGCAGCAAGCCGCCCATCACCGTCACGCCGAGCGGCTGGCGCAGCGACGCGCCCTGGCCGATGCCGACCGCGAGCGGCACCGCGCCGAGCACGGCCGCGGCCGTCGTCATCAGGATCGGGCGCAGCCGCACCACGGCCGCGTCGTGGATCGCCTCGCGCGCGGGCATGTTCCGCGTGCGCTGCAGATCGATCGCGACGTCGACCATCATGATGCCGTTCTTCTTGACGATCCCGATCAGCAGGAAGATGCCGATCAGCGCGATCACCGAGAACGGCGTGCCGAACACGAGCAGCGCGAGCGTCGCGCCGATGCCGGCCGACGGCAGCGTCGACAGGATCGTGAGCGGGTGGATGGTGTTCTCGTAGAGGATGCCGAGCACGAGATACACGACGCCGAGCGCGGCCACGATCAACAGCGGGACCGTGCCCATCGATTGCGAGAACGCCTGCGCGGCGCCCGCGAACGAGCCGCGGATCGACGCGGGCATGCCGATCTCGAGCGCGGCGGCGTCGATCGCCGCTTGCGCCTGGCTGAGCGAACCGCCCGCGGGCAGGTTGAACGAGATCGTCGCGGCCACCGAGCCGGCCTGGTGGCTGACCTGCGTGGCCGTGTGGCTCAGCGCCATGCGCATCATGACGGGGATCGGCACCATGGTCTCGGCCGAGGTGCTGTCGGCGCTGCCCGTCGAGCTGCCGCCCTTGCTGTTCGAGATGCTGTTGGTGGCCGCGTTGGCGACCGCGTCGGCGTTGTTCGAGTTGGTCGAGGTCGAGGCCGCCGCGGCGCTCTGCTTCGGCACCAGCGAACCCGAATACTGCGTCTGCGCCGCGCCGCTCACGTTGCCCGCGGCTCGGCTCAAATAGATCTGATTGATCTGCTGCGGATACTGCCAATACTGCGGCGCCACTTCCATGACCACGAAGTACTGGTTGACCGGGTTGTAGATGGTCGAGACGGTGCGCTGGCCGTACGCGTCGTACAGCGCGGTGTCGATCTGGTTCGGCGCGAAGCCGTAGCGCGACGCGGTCGGCCGGTCGTAGGTCAGATATGCCTGCAGGCCGTGCTGCTGGAGATCCGAGTTCACGTCGAGCACGACGTGCGATTTGTTCAGCGCATCGACGAGCTTCGGCGTCCATTGGAACAACGCGTCGGCGTCGTCGCTGCTCAGCGTGTACTGGTACTCGGCCGCCGATTGCCGGCCGCCGATGCGCAGGTCCTGCTGCGCCTGCAGGAACAGCCGCGCGCCCGACACGCGGTTGAGCTTGGGCCGCAGCCGGTTGACCACCTCGGTGGCCGACAGGCCGCGCTGCGCGAGCGGCTTCAGCGAGATGAACACCATCGCCGTGTTCAGCGCACGGCCACCCGTGAAGCCCGCCACGGACTGCACCGCGGGATCGTCCTTCACGATCGCCTGCAGTTGCGCGAGCTTGTCGCGCATCGCCGGGAACGAGATGCTCTGATCCGCGATGATCTGCCCCATCAGCAGGCCCGTGTCCTGCTCGGGAAAGAACGTCGCCGGCACGAAGCGGAACAGCACCACGTTGAGCACGAGCAGCACGATCAGCATCAACATGACGAGCGCGGGATGATTGAGCGCGACCGTCAGCGAACGCGAATACGCATTCTTGAGCGCGTCGAAGCGCGCCTCGCTCCAGCGCGCCCAGCGCGGCTTGGGCCGGTCCGCGGACTCGGGGCGCAGCAGGTACGCGCACATCGCGGGCGTGACCGTCAACGAGATCACGAGCGAGATCAGGATCGCGATCGACAGCGTGACCGCGAACTCGTGGAACAACAGGCCGAGCACGCCCGGCATCAGCAGAATCGGCAGGAACACGGCGATCAGCGACAGGCTCATCGAGATCACCGTGAAGCTGACCTCGGCGCTGCCCTTGATCGCCGCCTCGCGCGGCGAAAGCCCCGCCTCGATATGGCGCATCACGTTTTCGAGCACGACCACGGCGTCGTCCACGACGAAACCCGTGCCGATCGTAAGCGCCATCAGCGAAAGGTTGTCGATGCTGTACCCGAGCAAGTACATCGGCCCGAACGTGCCGATGATCGACAGCGGCAGCGCCACGGCCGGAATCAGCGTGGCGCGCGGCGACTGCAGGAACACGAACACCACGCCGATCACGAGCAGCACCGCGATGAACAGCGTGCGCTGCGTGTCCTGCGTCGCCGCCTGGACCGACTGCGAGCGGTCCATCGCGATGCCGACCTGGATGTCGTTGGGCAGCGTGGCCTCGATCGACGGCAGCACCTTGCGGATCGACGCGACGGTCTCCACGACGTTGCTGCCCGGCATCGGATAGACGATCACGAGCACCGCGGACTGGCCGTTGTAGAGGCCGGCGTTGCGGATGTTCTCGTTCGAATCGACCACGTCGGCGAGATCCTTGAGCAACACCGCGGCGCCGTCCCGGTAGGCGACCACGAGATCGCGGTACGGCGCGGCCTTGCTGATCTGATCGTTCGACGTGACCTGGTAGCGCAGATCGCCGACGTCGAGCTGGCCCTTCGCGCTGTTCGCGTTCGCGGCGCTGATCGCGGCGCGCACGTCCTCGAGACCGATGCCGTAGCTGTTGAGCTTGCCCGGCACGAGTTCGACGCGCACGCTCGGCAGCGCGCCGCCGCCGAGCGTGATCTGGCCCACGCCCGACACCTGCGACAGCTGCTGCAGGATCACGGAATCGGCCGAGTCGTAAAGCTGCGCCTTGGTCAGCGTCTTGGAGGTCAGCGCGAGCACCATGATCGGCGAATCGGCCGGGTTGTATTCACGGTAGGACGGGTTGCCGCGCAGCGTGGTGGGCAGGTCCGCGCGCGCGGCCTGGATCGCGGCCTCGACGTCGCGCGCGGCGCCGTTGATGTCGCGGTTCAGATCGAACTGCACGACGATCTGCGCCGAGCCGACCGAGCTGGTCGAGGTCAGCTCGTTGACGCCCGCGATCGTACCGAGGCGCCGTTCGAGCGGTTCGGCCACGGTCGCGGCCATCACGGTCGGGCTCGCGCCGGCCATCTGCGCCTGCACTACGATCACCGGGAACGTGATGTTCGGCAGCGGCGCCACGGGCAGCTTGAAATACGCGAGTATCCCCGACAGCACGATCGCGATCGCGAGCAGCGTGGTCGCGACCGGCCGGCGGATGAACAGCGCCGGGATGTTCACGACGCGCTCTCGGCCGCGTCCGGCTCAGGCTTGGCGCGCCCGAAGCGCTGGCCGAGACGGTCGAAGAACAGGTAGATCACGGGCGTCGTGAACAGCGTGAGCAGCTGGCTCAGCGTCAGACCGCCGATGATCGCGAGGCCGAGCGGACGGCGCAGCTCGGAGCCCACGCCGTTGCCCACGAGCATCGGCAGCGCGCCGAGCATGGCGGCCAGCGTCGTCATCAGAATCGGCCGGAAGCGCAGCAACGACGCCTCGAAGATCGCCTCGCGCGGCGGCTTGCCCTCGACGCGTTCGGCCTCGAGCGCGAAGTCCACGATCATGATCGCGTTCTTCTTGACGATACCGATCAGCAGCACGATGCCGATGATGCCGATCACGTCGAGATCGCTGCCCGCGATCATGAGCGCGAGCAATGCGCCGATGCCGGCCGACGGCAGCGTCGAGAGGATCGTGACGGGATGCACGAAGCTCTCGTACAGCACGCCGAGCACGATATAGACGGCCACCAGCGCCGCGATCAGCAGGTAGATCTCGCTCGACAGCGAATCCTTGAACGCGGCCGCCGCGCCCTGGAACGACGACGTGATCGACGGCGGCAGCTGCACCGCCTGTTGCGCCTGCTCGACGTCCTTGACGGCCGTGGACAGCGACGCGCCCGGCGCGAGGTTGAACGAGATCGTCACCGACGGGAACTGCGCGAGATGGCTGATCACGAGCGGCGACTTGACGACCTGGATCGACGCGATCGCCGACAGCGGCACCTGGCCCGAACTTGCGGTCTGGCTCGGCAGATAGAGGTTGCCGAGCGCGGCCACGCTATTGATCGACTGCGGTTTCGCGACCAGGATCACGCGGTACTGGTCCGACTGCTGGAAGATGGTCGAGACGATGCGCTGGCCCAGCGCGTCGTACAGCGCGTTGTCGATCGTGGCCGGCGTGATGCCGTAGCGCGCCGCGAGCTGGCGGTTCACGATCACGTTCACGCTCTGGCCGTCGTCGTGCAGATCGCTCGTCGCATCGGTGATCGACGGAATCTTCTTCATGCGGTCGAGCAGCGCCGGCACGTACTGCTCGAACGACTGCTGGCTCGGGCCGCGCAGGATGAAGCTGTACTGGTTCGGCGAAATCGTCGTGTCGAGCGTGAGATTCTGCTCGGGCTGCGCGTAGAGGCGGATGCCGGGCACCGATGCGGTTTCCTGCACGAGCCTTTGCGCGATCTGCGCAGCGCTCGCCGAGCGCTGGTCGTGCGCCTTCAGATTGATCAGGAAGCGGGCCGTGTTCAGCGTATGGTTGGTGCCGTCGATGCCGACGTACGAGGTCAGCGACACCACGTCAGGATCCTTCCGGATCGCTTCGGCCAAAGCGGCCTGGCGCGCGGCCATGGCCGTGTACGAGACCGTGGTGTCGGCCACGCTGATACCCTCGATCGTGCCGACGTCCTGCACCGGGAACAGCCCTTTCGGGATCGCGGCGTACAGCAGCCCCGTGATCACGAGCGTGATCAGGAACACCACGAGCGTGAGCTTCTGATGGTCGAGCACCCAGCTCAAGCCGCGCTCGTACGCGTTCAGCGTCTTGTTGAACAGGCCCTCGCTCAAGCGCTCGAAGCGGCTCGGATGGCGTTCGGCCTGCGCGCGCAGAATGCGCGCGCACATCATCGGCACGAGTGTCAGCGACACCACGGCCGAGATCACGATCGTCACGGCCAATGTGATCGCAAACTCGCTGAACAGGCGGCCGATCACGCCGCCCATGAACAGCAGCGGAATCAGCACCGCGATCAGCGATACCGTCAGCGACAAGATCGTGAAGCCGATCTGCCCCGCGCCCTTCATCGCGGCTTCGAGCGGCTTCGCGCCCTCTTCCAGATAGCGCACGATGTTCTCGATCATCACGATCGAATCGTCCACCACGAACCCCGTCGCGATGATCAGCGCCATCAGCGAGAGGTTGTCGATCGAGAAGCCGAGTTCGTACATGACCGCGAGCGTGCCGACCAGCGAAACCGGCACCGAGATGCTCGGAATGATCGTGGCCGGCACGTTGCGCAGGAACACGAAGATCACGAGCACCACGAGCACGATGGCCAGCAGCAGTTCGAACGTCGCGTCCGACACCGACGCGCGAATCACGCCCGTGCTGTCCGACACCACCTCGACCTTCGCGCCGGCCGGCATGGTTGCCTTGAGCTGCGGCAGCTGGCGCATGACCTGATCGACCGTCGCGATCACGTTCGCGCCCGGCTGCCGCTGCACGTTGACGATGATCGCGGGATCCTGGTCGAACCATGCGCCGAGCGCGACGTCCTGCGCGGCCGTCGTCACGTGCGCAACGTCGCGCATCAGCACCGGCGCGCCGTTCTGATACGCGACCACGGTGTTCATGTACTCGGTCGAATCGCTGATCTGGTCGTTCGAGTTGATCGTGTAGTCGAGCTCGGGGCCGTCGAAATTGCCCTTCGGCTGGCTCACGTTGACGTTCGCGAGCAGCGTGCGCAGATCGTCGAGCGCGAGACCGAGCGCCGCCATCTTCTGCGGATCGGCCTCGACGCGCACCGCGGGCACGTTGCCGCCCGCGACCGTCACGAGACCCACGCCCGAGACCTGCGAGATCTTGGTTGCGAGCCGGTTGTTGGCCGCGTCCTGCAGCTGCGGCAGCGACATCGACTTCGAGGTCACGGCGAGCGTCAGGATCGGCTGGTCGGCCGGATTCACCTTCGCGTAGGTCGGCGGCGCCGGCAGCCCGCTCGGCAGGAAACTGCCCGAGCCGTTGATGGCCTGCTGCACGTTCTGCTC
>CAUPOD010000013.1:0-15841 GCA_963512745.1 uncultured Burkholderia sp.
GTTTACCAGACCCCGCCGCTACCCGGGCGCCAGCGCGCCGTCACGGCCGTGCTCGCGGGCCGGCTCGGCCAGTGGCCGGCCTGGAAGGCGCTCGCGTCGCTGCTCTATCCGCTCGACATTGCGGGTGCGCGCGAGGCGCTCGCGCGCGTCGCGCTCGCCGACAAGCTGTTCGCGCGTTGCGATCAACTCTCGGGCGGCCAATTCCAGCGCGCGGCGATCGCGCGCGTGCTGTATCAGCGTCCCGAACTCATGCTCGCCGACGAGCCCGTATCCGCACTCGATCCCGCGCTCGCGGAAGCCGCCGTGCGCGTGCTGGTGGCCGATGCGCAAGCGCGCGGCGCGACGCTCGTCGCGAGCCTGCACGCGCTCGATCTCGCGCTCGGGCATTTTTCGCGCATCGTCGGCATCAAGGGCGGCCGTCTCGCGTTCGATCTGCCTGTCGGCGAAGTCACCGACGCATTGCTGCACGACCTGTACGGTGCCGAGGGGCACGCGCTGCCGACCGCCGAGACCGAGGCGGGGGCTCGTGCGGCGGCGCTCGCGCCCGCGCATCAACCGGACCCGCGCACGCAATGCTATTGACCCAGGCGACCCAGGCCGACCGCGACCCGGCCGCGCTGCGCCGCCTGACCGGCGCGCTCGCAGCGCTGGTAATCCTGTGGCCGTTGTTCAAGGCCGCCGAGGTCCAGCCCGGCGCATTGTTCGATCCCGACAACCTCAAGGTGATCGGCCGTTTTCTCGCGACGTTCCTGCCGCCGGAGACGAGCGCCGAATTCCTCGGCTATCTGGGCAAGGCGGTCGTCGAGACGCTCGCGATCGCGACCGGCGGCATGGCGCTAGCGTTCGCGATCGCGTTGCCGCTCGGCTACTTGGCCAGCAACGGCGGCCGCGAGAAGGCCAGATGGAATCCCGTCCCGCGCGGCGTGCTCGTCGTGCTGCGCGGCATTCCGGAGCTCGTGTGGGCGCTCGTGTTCGTGCGCGTGTTCGGTCTCGGCCCCGCGGCCGGCGTGCTTGCGCTCGGGCTGACCTACGGCGGCATGCTCGGCAAGGTCTATGCGGAAATCCTGGAATCGGTCGATGCGTCGCCCGCGCTCGCGTTGCGCCGCAGCGGGGCGCGCCGGCTGCCGGCCGTGCTGTGGGGGCTGGTGCCGCAGGCGTCGAAGGAGCTCGTGTCGTATACCGTCTACCGCTGGGAGTGCGCGATCCGCGCGTCCGTCGTGATGGGTTTCGTCGGCGCGGGCGGGCTCGGCCAGCTCATGGACCAGGCGATGAAGATGCTCAACGGCGGCGAGGCTTCGAGCATTCTGCTCGCGTTCATGGCGCTCGTGCTGCTCGCCGACGGCGTGTCCGGCTGGCTGCGCCGCGCCGTCGAGACGCCGCCCGCCGCGCACGCGTCGCCGTTCGGCTGGCGCAGCTTGCTGGTCGGCGCGGTGTTGCTGATCGGCACGGCCGCGAGCTTCCGGGGGCTCGGCGTCGATTTCTCGGCGCTGTTTTCGGCGGATGCCGCGAAGAGCATCCGCGAGTTCGTCGTAGGCTTTTTCCCGCCGGATCTGTCGCCCGCTTGGCTGCGCAAGGTCGCGCAGGGCACGTGGGAAACGCTCGCGATCTCGGTGGTCGGCACCGCGTTCGCGGCCGTGGCCGGGTTGATGCTCGCGCTGCCGAAGCCGCGCGCGCCGTTCAAGCTGATCCTGAACATCCTGCGTTCGCTGCCCGAACTCGTGTGGGCGACCATCACGGTGCTCGCGGTCGGCCTCGGCCCGTTCGCCGGCGCGCTCGCGCTGGGGCTGCATACGGCGGGCGTGCTCGGCCGCCTGTACGGCGAAGCGCTCGACAACACGCCGCCGGCCGCCGGCAACGCGCTGCGGCTCGCGGGCGCGTCCGGCACCGTCGCATTCCTCTACGGGGCGCTGCCGGGTGCGTTGCCGCAGATGGTCGCGTATACGCTCTACCGGTGGGAAATCAATATCCGCATGGCCGCGATTCTCGGCTTCGTCGGTGCGGGCGGGCTCGGGCAGCAGCTCTATTTCGAGCTGTCGCTGTTTCACTCGGCGCAGGCATGCACGGTGATCATCGCGATGCTGCTGCTGTCCACCGCCGCCGATCACATCAGCGGCTGGCTGCGCCGGCGCGTGGTTTGAGCGCTCGGGGCGGATCCGCCCCGAGCGCTTCATCTCGATTTCCCATATCCATATCCATACATATTGTTTAGCGATTGATGTGAGGATTGCTATCGTCTGGCCTCTGTAGCCGTTCGCACGCGACTCGATCCGTCGGGTGCGAATGAAACGCGCAATGCGAATGGCGACACGATCGCCGTGACGACCGCAATACAATGAAAAAAAGCCCGCAATCGAAACAGCTCTTACAGATAGCATTCCTAATCGTATCGGCCGTATTGTCAGGCCATGCGTTCGCCGCATCCGACGATGCGGTGCCAGTTGCAGGTGGAAGCGGCGGCGCGGTGCCGGCGCCGGCTTCCGCTCCCGTTTCCGCTGAGGCGTCCGCTGCCGCTGCCGCTGACGGCAAGCCCGCGAGCGCCGGCGATTCCAAAGACTCCAGCGATTCGAAAGCGGTTTCCGCCAAGGGCGCGCCGAGCCAGACGGTCGGTCTCGACCGTATCGTCGTGACGGGCTCGCGCATTCCGCGCGCCGAGAAGGAGCGCGCGACCGGCGTGACGGTCATCACGAGCAAGGATCTCGAAGACAAGGGCTACCGGAACGTCTACGACGCGCTCGAAGCGCAGACGCAGAACACGGGCTTCACGCAAGGCGCGGACTACGGCAACACGTTCACGCCCGCCGCCAATACGATCAGCCTGCGCGGGCTCGGGCCCAATCACACGCTGGTGCTCATCGACGGCCACCGCATCGCGGATTATCCGGTCGCGTACAACGGCAACGTGAACTTCGTGAATCTCGCGAACATCCCGACCGCGCTGGTGGACCGCATCGAAATCCTGAACGGCGCCGCGTCCGCGATCTACGGCTCCGATGCGATCGCGGGCGTGGTCAACGTGATCATGAAGAAGCGCGCGAGCGGCATCGAGATCAACGTCAAGGGCGGCTTCACGCAGCAGGGCGGCGGGTCGAACGGGCGTGTCCAGATTTCGGGCGGCAAGGATTTCGGCTCGGGCTTGAGCGCAGTCTTCGGACTCGAAGCGAGCCATACGAATCCGATCTGGGCCACGCAGCGCGATTTCATGGCGTCGAAGACGCTCGAAGGCGAAACCCCGACTGCCGTTTGGTCGCAGCGCGATCTCGATACGGGCCGCTACTTTGGCGCAGGCGGCGCGTGCAATGCGCTCGGCGGCATCGGGGCGTTCGGCGGCACGGTCTCGACGGTCGCGACGAAAAACGGCGCGTATTGCGGCAGCGGCCGCGCGCAGACGTCGTACTGGACCACGCAGACGGCCAATACGAGCGAAAATCTCTATGGCGGCCTCGAATACCGCCTGAGCGACAAGACCACGCTGTTCGGCAACGCGTCCGTGTCGTGGAATCAAACCAAGAACAACACGCGCGGCCCGAGCTGGACGTCGGCGGCCGCGACGACCGGCTATTTCCTCGACCAAAACACGGGCGCCGACGAGGTCTGGACGCGCCGCTTCGCGCCCGAGGAACTCGGCGGCGCAGCGGTATGGGACAAGGAGTGGAACGACAGCTTCGAGAACGCCGTGCTCGGCGTGCGCGGCCAGATCCTCGACAGCAGCTGGAATTACGAGGCGTCGTATAGCGCGTCGGCCTATCAGAGCCGGGCGACGGTGCCGCGCCTGCTGGCCGGCATCGACGACTACTACCTCGGCCCGCAGCTCGGCGCGACGGCCGACGGCACGCCCATCTACGCGCCCAATGCGGGCCGCTTCGCCGCGCCGCTGACGCCGGACCAGTTCCGCTCGTTCCTCGCGCAATCGGCGAGCCAGAACAACACATGGGAGCAGACCTTCAGCCTCAGCGCGAACGGCGATCTGTTCCGCCTGCCGGCCGGCATGGTGCGCGCCGCGGGCGTCGTCGAATACGGCACGCAGGGCTTCAGCAATACGAGCGATCCATTGATCAATCAAGGCGCGTACTACAACTACGGCGGCGTGCAGAACGCGAGCGGCAACCGCTCGCGCTATGCGGCCGCGTTCGAGCTCAGCATCCCGATCCTGTCGAATTTGAAGGCGAGCGCAGCCGGCCGTTTCGACGACTACCGCTATGCCGGGACGAGCGCGGGCAAGTTCACCTACAACCTCGGGCTCGAATACCGGCCGCTCAAGTCGCTGCTGCTGCGCGGCAGCTACGCGACGAGTTTCCGCGCGCCCGACATGAACTATATTTTCCAAGGCAAAACCAAGGGCTACTACGAGAGCACCACGGATTACTGGCAATGCAACCAGGCCGGCGAGCCGCTGGCCAATTGCGAATACGCGAACGTCTCGCCCGGGTCCAATTACGTTCAGACCGGCAACGCGAACCTGAAGCCCGAGAACGGCAAGTCGTGGGGCTACGGCTTCGTGTGGTCGCCGACCGCGAACTTCGACGTCTCGGCGGACTACTACAACATCCGCATCGACAATCTCGTGACCGTGATCGATGCGGATTCCCTGCTGCGCACGGAGGCGAGCTGCCGCGAGGGCGCGCTGAACGCCAATTCGCCGGATTGCCGGGACGCGCTGCGCCGCGTCGTGCGCAATCCGCTCAACGCGGTGCTGAACCCGGGGGGCATCAATTACATCCTCGTCAATCCGATCAACGCCGCGATGGAAAGTACGAGCGGTTTCGACATCGGCGCCAAGTGGCGCATGCGCACCCATGGCTACGGCACGTTCCTGTGGGCCGCGAATTACACGAAGGTGCTCTCGCACAAGTATCGGCAGGATGCGAACGGCCCGACCCAGGACCTGCTGCATTCGTTGTCGAACCCGACCGACAACCCGGAGTGGCCCGACAAGCTGATGCTGAGCCTCACGTGGGCGATCGACCAATGGACCACGACCGTACAGGCCGAGCGTTATGGCAAAGTGCCGAATGCGGCGCAAACGGCGTATCTGTCGCCGACCACGCTCGCGAACCTCAGCGTCAACTATCAGTTCTCGAAGAACACGTCGCTGATGCTGATCGTCAATAACGTGTTCGACAAGATCAAGCACGACGATTCGGCGGGCTGGCCCTACTACGATGTCGGCTACTACATGCCCTACGGTCGCCAGCTCTGGCTCGAGTTCGATCACAAGTTCTGAAGTTCCGAATGGCAGACATTGCGAGTCCCACATGAAGATACGTACACAACCGACGACCGCCGCGATCGCTTCGTTCGGCATGGCATTCACGCTTACGGCGGCCCTCTTGCCGGTTTCGAGCCGCGCGGCCGATGCCGTGCCCCCGCCATCTTCCGCTGCCGCGGCGCCCGAACATCTGCCGCCCGGCATCGCGTGGCGGCAAGGCGACGTCGATGCGGCGTTCGCGCTGGCGAAGGCGACGCACAAGCCGCTGTTTCTGTATTGGGGTGCCGTCTGGTGCCCGCCGTGCAACCAGGTCAAGGCCACGATTTTCAGTCAGCAGGCGTTCAAGGATCGCGCCGCGCTGTTCGTGCCCGTCTATCTCGACGGCGACAGCGCGAACGCGCAGAAGCTCGGCGAACGCTTCAAGGTGCGCGGCTATCCGACCATGATTCTGTTCAGTCCGGACGGCACGGAAGTGTCGCGTTTGCCGGGCGAAGTGGATTTCGACCGCTACATGCAGGCATTGGCGCTCGCGATGAACGCGACGCACCCGATCCGCCAGACCGTCGAGGCAGGTTTGGCCAAGGGCGCGAAGCTCAGCGACGGCGAGTGGCGCATGCTGGCCGATTACTCCTGGTCGCAACAGGCCGATCTGCCGATCGCGCCGGACAACGTGGCCGTTACGCTGCAGACGCTGTCGCAACACGCGCAAGCGGACCGGGCGAGCGGCGCGGCGCTGCGCCTCGAGCTCGAGGCCGTCGCGGGCGCCGCCTCCGGGCAGCCGCCGCAAACCGGCGCGCTCGACAAGACCGCCGCGCTCGCGGCCGCGCGCTCGGTGCTCGCCGACCCGAAGCTCGCACGCGCGAACTTCGACGTGCTCGTCGATTACGCGCCCGATGTCGTGCGCTATCTGAGTGCCGCCGGCACCCCTCAGCGCACGCAATTCGTGGCGCAGTGGGACGGCGCGCTCAAGACGCTATCGGCGGATGCGTCGCTCTCGACGACCGACCGGTTAGCGGCGCTCGGCAGCCGCATCGCGCTCGCCAAGCTCGACGCGGCGCCGGGCGCCGCGTTGCCTAAGGCCCTCGTCGATACCGTGCGCAGCCAGGCCGCGCTTGCGGACAAGGCCACGACGAATGCGTTCGAACGTCATGCGGTCATCGACGCCGCGGCCGATGCGCTCGCCGATGCAGGGCTGCTCGACGATTCCGACCGCTTGCTCACGGCCGAGCTCAAGCGTTCGCACGCGCCGTATTACTTCATGTCGGGCCTCGCGCGCAACGCGAAGGCGCGCGGCGACAACGCGGGCGCGCTCAAGTGGTCGCAGGCCGCCTACGACGCGGCGCAGGGATCGGCCACGCGGCTGCGCTGGGGCGCGAAATACCTGACGGGCGTGATCGATCTGACGCCGAACGACGACGCGCGCGTCGAGCGCATCGCCACGGGCATGATCGGAGAAATCTCGCAGACGCACGACGTGTTCTACGGCGCGAACCGCACGGCCTTGGAGCGTGTCGCGAAGGGGTTGGCGAAGTGGAACGGCCACGATGCGCATCGCGCGACGGTCGGCAAGATCGCCACGGAACTCGGCGGCGTATGCGGGAAGCTGCCCGCGAGCGATCCGCAGCGCGCGACGTGCGATGGAGTGGTGAAGTCGTTGACGAGCCGCGCGTAGGACGAGTGGCGCAGACCGGGGCGCTACCCGCGCAACTCCAGGTGATTGCCCTCGGGGTCTTGCAGATAAATCGAAAGCGCTTCGCCGGTCGAACCGTTGCGCTCGCCGATCTCGCCGACCTGCACGCCGTGGCTGCGTAAATGCGCGACGACGGTATCGACGTCGAAATCGCAGACGCGTAGGCAGAAATGATCGAGGTTGCGCCCTTCCGGACCCGGCGCGGCGCCGCCCAGGCGCCCGAGCTTGCCGTCCACCGCCACCAGATCGATCAGTTGCGCGCCGGCCCGCAATTGGGTCAGGCCGACCGCCTCGATGCGCTTTTCCACCGTGCAACCGAGCACCTCGACATAAAAGCGCTCGAGCCGGCCGGCATCGATGGCGCGCAAGACGATGTGATCGATACCGAGCAATTTCATGGGGCGGGTTTCGGAATTGGCGTTCACGCAGTTTAACGAATATCCGGCCCGGTCATGGTAGCCCGGCGGCCATGCTGTAGCGAAGCCGTGGCATGGCTATTTCCGGCAGGCAGGTGGGGGACGGTGGACAATTCTGCTGTTGACCTGTTTCCCGTTCGTCGCGGCCGCATGGGTGTATCGGAAGCCGCTATTGCCGGACCGGCGCATCTCCGTGCAACAGATCGCGTGGTTCGTCCGCATCGGTGGAGGCATGCTCGCGGCGTCCGGCAGTGCGACTGAAGCGTGCGTGATGCGGAGACGCGATCCGCACGATGCCGGCGCTGACGCTCTTTTGCTTCTTCGCGCTTGCGGCGCTAACAACCGTGGTCTTGCCCTCAACGGCCGTTCTCCGATTGCCGCCGTTGTTGCCCGGGAGGCAAACTGACGAGCAAGCACAGGCATAGTGTTTATTCTGCGGACGCATACTGCCATTGCGACTATTGAATACTGCTCTGGATCGAGGCCGCGGCGGCGATCGACCTGTTCCGTAACCTGACGCGGCCGGGCGCAGGCGATCGGGTCACGCTGACGGGCGTGTGGACACTGAGCGACTTCCGCTTCCAGAACGATCCGCAGTTCGGGGCGAACCGGGCAGCCGGCGTGCCTGTCAGCGTGGTGTGCGGCTTGCTCGTCTACAGGCGGCCGAACGGCTTCCATGTATCGGCAAGCGTCGACTGGGTGCCGGCGGACGCTTGGGCGGACAATGCGGACACGCTGCGCCCGCCCGGCTACACGCTGCTCGGTCTGCGCGCCGGAATGGATTTCAGGAACGGCCTATCGATCTACGTCGATGCGCGCAATCTGACCGACGAGCGTTACGTGACCGACATCGGTACGATCGCGGACGCGCTTACCGCGTCGAGTTCCGCGATTTTCTATCCGGGCGCGGGCCGCAGCGTGTTTGCCGGGATGCGATACGCGTTCTAGCGTGGCGTAGTGGGTGCGCGGACCGGTTGCTCAGCGCCGGCAGCATGATCGCGGGCCGTAAGGCGCATCGAGTGTCGGCTAAAGACGACATGCCGGTCTGCGGGAACGAAGGATTTTCACTGGCCGGCCTGTGCCATGGGTGGGCAACGCGGTACGTTCAGTGTGGGCCGCCGGTGATGGCGCTGAAGTATGCCTGTCTTGCCCCGGGTCGTTTGGCCGAACCCGCGGGGGACGGACGAGTTTGAGGCGCAGAAAGCAAAAACGCCGCTTGAAGAAGCGGCGTTTTTCTTGAATCTACAACATGTTCGGTGGTGGGGCGTGAGTGACTCGAACACTCGACCTACGGATTAAGAGTCCGCTGCTCTACCAACTGAGCTAACGCCCCAACAGAAGCGAGATTATGCAGATGTTCTCCCGTCTTGTCCAGCGCTTTCTGAAAAATTCCTCAAAATTCTCGCCGCCGGTCTTTCGCCCGCATGCGTCAAGGTGCGCCCCAATCGCGCGCCATGCGCCGAAACGCGTGCGCTCCCGGTATCATACGAGGCTACCCGCATCCCCGCCGCGCGTAGACGCCCGGCCTTTGGGCATACCGATATGAACGAAGCAAACGTCCGAGAATTGCTGGAGAAAATGGCCCCTTGGGTGCGCGCGCTGGCGCTCGAGCCGGTCGAAGTATCGGAGGAGAGCGCGACGATGCGCCTGCCGTTCTCGGGGTCGCTGCGGCACGACGGGGGCACCATCTGCGGGCAAGTTTTCACGGCCGC
This sequence comes from uncultured Burkholderia sp., assembly GCA_963512745.1. GTDB lineage: Bacteria > Pseudomonadota > Gammaproteobacteria > Burkholderiales > Burkholderiaceae > Burkholderia. Next base: position 9,025 of record CAUPOD010000013.1, read on the forward strand.
GGCCGAAATCGCGATGATCGTCGCTATTTCGGCTGCGTTAGGCGAATTTCGCCCCATGAACACGGTCACCATCAATACGCAGTTCATGCGTGCGGTTCGCACCGGCGACGTCATGATCAAGGCGCGCGTGCTGCGCATCGGCCGCAACCTCGTGTTCGGCGAGGTCGAGTTGTACGACGATGCCGGCGTGATGGCCGCACATGCGACCACGACCTACGCACTGGTCGGCTAACCGTCCCCCTCCCGTTTTCTCTCCAAGCACCTCGATGTTCGATCAGATCGTATTCGCCGGCGGCGGCAACCGCTGCTGGTGGCAGGCCGGCATGTGGGACGTCGTCCAGCCGGCGCTGAATTTGCAGCCGCGCGTGATCACCGGCATCTCGGCCGGCGCCGCGACGGCCTGCATGCTCTACACGCGCGCCGATTCGCAATGGGTCATGCGCTATTACGAGCGCGAGCTCAAGCACAACCGCAAGAACGCCTATTGGGGCAACGCGTGGCGCAAGGAGCCGATTTTTCCGCACTACCGGATCTATCGGCAGGCGCTGCTCGAGATTCTCGGCGAGCCGTTCGCGAAGCTCGCCGGCGCGCCCGAAATCCGCATCGGCGTCTCGCACGTGCCGCGCTGGCTCGGCGCGCGCAGCGCGGTCGCGGCCGGCCTGGTCGCCTACAACATCGAGAAATACGTGCGCAAGACGCTGCACCCGACGCTCGGCCGCGCACTCGGTTTCCACCCGGAATTCGTGACCGCGCAGAGCTGTGCCGATGTCGAGGCGCTGGCCGACCTGCTGCTGCAATCGGCGTGCACGCCGCCGTTCACGCCCGTGCTGCGCCGGAACGGACGCCCCGTGCTCGACGGCGGCATGGTCGACAACGTGCCGGTCGATGCGCTCGATCCCACCCCCGGCCGCGTGCTCGTGATGGTGACGCGCCGCTACCCGCGCCCGCGGCTGTTCACGGTCGCGCACGACGAGCAGCAGCGCTTCTACGTGCAGCCGTCGAGTAAGGTGCCGATTTCGAGCTGGGACTACACGAGTCCGCAGCAGATCCGCCACGCCTACGATCTGGGACGCCGCGACGGCGAGCGCTTGCTCGCCGATCTGCCGGGACTGGGGTTGACGGCCTAGGCGGAGCGGTGCGCCGGTTGCGACACGCGCAGGTTCAGCGCCGCGGCGCGTGGCTCAGCGCTTCGGGATTGACGAGGCTCGCATAATCGCCGGCCTCGAACGCGAAGATGTTGCGGAACGCCGTGCCGAAATAGAGCTCGTAGCTTTCGCGTTCGACGTAGCCGATGTGCGGCGTGCAGATCACGTTCTCGAGCCTTAGCAGGCTGTAGCCTTGCAGGATCGGTTCGCTCTCGTAGACGTCGATGGCGGCCATGCCGGGACGGTTCTTCGAGAGCGCCGAGACGAGCGCGCCCTCTTCGAGCAATTCGGCGCGGCTCGTGTTCACGAACAGCGCGGTCGGTTTCATGCGCAGCAGATCCGCGCGCTTCACGATGCCGCGCGTCGTGTCGTTCAGGCGCAGATGCAGCGACAGCACGTCCGCCTGCTCGAAAAACGCCTCGCGGCTCTCGGCGGCCGCATAGCCGTCGGCGCGCGCGGCTTCGAGCGAATGTTCGCGCCCCCACACCAGCACGTTCATGCCGAACGCGCGTCCGTAGCCCGCCACGAGACGGCCGATCTTGCCGTAGCCCCAGATGCACAGCGTCTGGCCGCGCAGCACCTGGCCGAGCCCGAAATTGGGCGGCAGCGCCGAGGTCTTGAGGCCCGACTGCTGCCACGCTCCCTGCTTCAGATTCGCGATGTAATGCGGCAGCCGCCGCTGCGCGGCCATGATCAGCGCCCAGGTCAATTCCGCGGGCGCGACCGGCGAGCCCGTGCCTTCGAGCACGGCCACGCCGCGCGCCGTGCACGCGGCTACGTCGAGGTGGCTGCCGATGCGCCCGGTTTGGCTGATGACGCGCAGATGCGGGAGTTTGGCGAGAAGTTGCGAGGTGATGTGCGTGCGTTCGCGGATCAGAACGAGCGCTTCGACTTCGCTCAAACGGCTGACCAGTTGGCCGAGCCCGCGGACGGTGTTGTTGAAGACCTTGACCTCGTGGCCCGCGAGCAGCTCGAATGCATCGAGCTTGCGGACCGCGTCCTGATAGTCGTCGAGTATGGCAATTTTCATGGCGCGCAGCTTGATCGCTCGATGAGGGGTGGCGAACCGGGGCGGCAATCTGACCCGATTCCGATGCTCCATGATCTTATGTCGCCCATGCGGCGTGCACGACGATTTTTAACAGCTTGTTACGCAAACGCCAGGCGCGGCGCGGCGCTCGAAGCGATCGAAGCGCAAAATCGGACGTGGCGCGTGTGCGGTATCGCAACTTTATTACGATTGGCTTGTCCTAGATAGCTTGTCCTCAAAGATCTGATCATTTAGGGCCGGCGCCATCGCGACGCCGGCTCGCGAGTAGCGGGAGCATTGGATGGATCATTTGCAGTCGATGCGCGTGTTCGTCAAGGTGGCGGACCTGGGCAGTTTTGCGCGCGCGGCGAGCGCCCTGGAAATCTCGAATGCGGTGGCGACGCGGCACGTCGCCGATCTCGAAGGCCGGCTCGGCACGCGTCTGTTGAACCGTACCACGCGCAGCCTGTCGCTGACCGAGGCGGGCCAGGTGTATCTCGAGCGCGCGCGGCAAATTCTCGATGAAATCGAAGACGTCGAACAGATGGTGGTCGCGCGCAGCCATGCGCCGGTCGGCACGTTGCGCATCGTCGCGCCCGTGGTGTTCGGGCTGCATCATCTCGCGCCCGTGCTGCAGACCTACATGCAGCGCTTTCCGCAGGTGGTGCCGGATCTGACGCTGGTGGACCGGCGCGTGGATCTCGTCGAGGAAAGTTTCGACGTCGGCGTCGTGATCGCGCAGCAGATGCGCAGCGCGAGCGTGGTGACGCGGCGGCTGACCACGGGCTGCATGATGGTCTGCGCGACGCCCGAATATCTGCGCGAGCATGGCGTGCCGACGCATCCCGAGCAATTGGCCGAGCACCGCAGCCTGAGCCTGCCCGCCGCTTATGGCGGCGACGAGCGCGTGTTCACGGGGCCGGCCGGCGAGATCGCGGTGCGGCCGGCCAGTCTGCTGATCGCGAACAACACCGAAATGCTGCGGCAGTGCGCGCTGCTCGGCATGGGCATCGCGATTCTGCCGAGCTATCTGGCCGGCAGCGACATCGCGCGCGGTAAGCTGGTCCCGCTGCTGACCGACTACCGGCTGCCCGAGATCGAAATCAACGTCGTCTATCCGAGCCGCCGCCATCTGCCGGCCAAGGTGCGGACCTTCATCGACCATCTGGTCGAGCATTTCAGCCAGACGCCGGCGGGTGCGAGCGGGTGTGCCGATAGCTTGGCCGCGGCGGTCGGCAAAGCGGCTAACGCGCCAGGCGCCGAGCAGGCGGTCGCGGATGCGCGCGCGGCGGCGCATGCCGCTTCGAGCGCATAGCGCGGCGTGTAGAGGGTTGGACGTGTAAACGGCAAAGGGCGGCAGATATCTGCCGCCCTTTGTTTATCCTGCCGCCGCGCTGCGGGCTGCCCGCCTACGATCCGGTCTTGCGCGCCGCCGTTTTGCGAGCCGCCGTCTTCTTCGCGGCCGGCGTTTTGGCGGCTGCGGTTTTGGCTGCGGTGGTCTTGCGGGCGGCGGGCTTGCGCGCGGGCTTGGGCGCCGTGTCTTCCGCGTCGTCCGCGGCATCCACGGTAGCGTCCGCGCCCGCGGCTTTCTTCGCGGCCGGCTTCTTCGGCTCCTTTTTCTCGAACTCGAAGCCGATCTTGCCGTCCGGCTGCTTGACCAGGAACGCCTTGAAGCTGCGCCCGGTGCGCGACGATTTGAAGCCCGGCAGCAGATCGGTACGGCCCGCGCTCAGCAGCTTGCCCATCTGCTCGCGCGCGATCTCCTGCTGCAGGATCACCTTGCCCGAACGGAAATCGCAGGTCTTGGCGCTGCCGAGCGAGTGCTCGCAGACGTAGCTCATGCCGTGCTCGAACACGCGGCCGCCGCATTTCGGGCACGCGCCCACGGGCGCCTGCTCGGAGAAGTCGGGCGCCTCGCCGTCCTCGCCGCCGTTGTCCTGGCCGAAATCGAATTCGAGCTTGTAGTTCTTGATCTCGTCGTCGAACGAGAGCTTGAGAATCGCCGAGAACGGCCGCCCCATTTTGCTGCGGAAACCGGACAGCGGCCCGAGTTCCTTCTTCTGCAGCAGCTCTTCGACTTCCTCGATCTCGAATTGGCGGCTGCCGGGGATCTTCGACATCGAGAATTCGCACTTGGTGCACGCGAAGCGGCGGTAGTTTTCCTTGATCACGCCGCCGCAATTCGGGCACGGCGTCGCGAGCGTCGCGTAATCGCCGGGGATCGTGTCGGAGTCGTATTCCTTCGCGCGCTTGACGATGGTCTGCGTCATGCGCGCGATTTCCTGCATGAACGCCTGGCGGTGCAGATGCCCGCGCTCCATCTGCGAGAGCTTGTATTCCCATTCGCCCGTGAGTTCGGGCGCGGTCAATTCCTGCACGCCGAGTCCGCGCAGCAGCGTCATGAGCTGCGTGGCTTTAGCGGTCGGGATCAATTCGCGGCCGTCGCGTACGAGGTACTTCTCGCCGAGCAGCCCTTCGATGATCGCGGCGCGCGTGGCCGGCGTGCCGAGGCCCTTGGCGCCCATCGCGGCGCGCAGTTCGTCGTCTTCGACGAGCTTGCCCGCGCCTTCCATGGCCGACAGCAGCGTGGCTTCCGTGTAGCGTGCGGGCGGCTTGGTGGTGAGGCCGTGCGCGGCGATCTTCTCGGTCGCGACCTTCTCGTCCTGCTGCACGGGCACGAGGTTGGCATCGGCGCCTTCCGCATCGCGGCCGTATACCTGCAGCCAACCCGGCTCGACGAGCACCTTGCCCTCGGTCTTGAAGTGATGGCCCGCGACCTCGGTCACGCGCGTCGTCACGCGGAATTCCGCGGCCGGGAAGAACACGGCCAGGAAGCGCTTGACCACGAGGTCGTACAGCTTCTGCTCGGGTTCCGACAGCGACTTCGGCGCCTGCAGGGTCGGGATGATGGCGAAGTGGTCGCTGATCTTCGAGTTGTCGAAGATGCGCTTGTTCGGCTTGACCCAGCCGCGGTCGAGCACCTGCTTCGCGAACGGCAGGTAGTTGTTGCTCTCCTTGAGCATCTCGAGCGTGCTCGCGACGGTGCCGAGATAATCCTCGGGCAGCGCGCGCGCGTCGGTACGCGGGTACGTGAGCACCTTGTGCTTTTCGTAGAGCGCCTGCGCGAGGCCCAGCGTGTTCTTGGCCGAGAAGCCGAAGCGGCCGTTCGCCTCGCGCTGCAGGCTGGTCAGGTCGAACAATGCCGGCGAAAGGCTCGTGGACGGTTTCGATTCCTCGGTGACCGTGCCCAGCTGGCCGCGGCAGGCCGCGACGATGGTCTCGGCGGCGGGCAGGCTCCACAGGCGCGAGTCGCGCTTTTCGGGGTCGAACTCGTCTTTCTTGAATTTCGGATCGAACCAGCGGCCTTCGTAGAAGCCGCCCGCGCACACGAATTCGGCGCGCACTTCCCAATAGTCGCGCGGCACGAAGCGGCGGATTTTCTCTTCGCGTTCGGCGACGATCGACAAAGTTGGCGTCTGAACGCGCCCGACCGTGGTCAGGAAGAAGCCGCCGCCCTTGTTATTGAACGCGGTCATCGCGCGCGTGCCGTTGATGCCGACGAGCCAGTCGGCCTCGGAGCGGCAGCGCGCGGCGTCGGCCAGCGGCTGCATGTCGGCGTCGCTGCGCAGATGCTGGAAACTCTCGCGGATCGCGGCCGGCGTCATCGATTGCAGCCACAGCCGGGAGACCGGCTGCTTCGCTTTGGCGTACTGCGTGATCAGGCGGAAGATCAGTTCGCCCTCGCGCCCCGCGTCGCACGCGTTGATCAGGCGATCGATATCCTTGCGCTTGAGGAGCCTCATCAGCACCTTGAGGCGCGACTCGCTTTTTGCGATCGGGATCACGTCGAAATGCGGGGGGATCACGGGCAGATGCGCGAAACTCCACTTGCCGCGCTTGACCTCGTATTCCTCCGGGACCGCTATTTCCAGCAGGTGGCCGACCGCCGACGACAGCACGTATTCGTCGCTTTCGAAGTATTCGTCATGCTTCGTGAATCCGCCTAAGGCGCGCGCGATATCGTTGGCCACCGAGGGCTTTTCCGCAATGATGAGTGCCTTGGACATGACTGGTCTGTGTGGATGGTTCGGTCGGGCCGGGTGATGGCTATCGGGTAACGGCTATTATTACGACGGCTTTATAGCACACGCCGTGCGGTGCGACGCACCGTTAAGCCGCGGATGATACCCCAAGCAATTGGCGCAGCTTCGGTGCGTGCCCGACGCCGGGCACCGCGGTCAGATCGCGGATCATGCGTTCGACGATGCTTGCGTGCGGCAGCACCGTGCCGAAAAAGCGCACGGCATCCGCATCCTCGATCACGATGGTCGGGAAATTCTCGATGTCGAAGGCCTCGAGTTGATCGGCATGCGTTTCGATGTCGATCCACGCGAAGCAGATTTCGGGATGCGCTTGCGCGAGCGTCTCGAACGCGGTGCCGTATTCGCGGCAAGTGCCGCACCATTCGGCGCACAGGCAGGCGACCAGCAAGATGGCGGGATCGGTCAGGCGTTCGGCGATCCGGGCGGCGTCGGTATCTAAGTTCAGCACGGACATGGTGTTTAGTCTGCGGCAATGCTATTCGGGCGATGGTTTGGAATGTAGCACGCGGCGCTCGGCAGCCGTGCCGGTGCCGGTGCGG
>CAUPOD010000014.1:0-15543 GCA_963512745.1 uncultured Burkholderia sp.
CGGTAACACGGCTCGGGCGCGAGCAGCCGCTCCCAACGCGACGCATCGCGCAGCGCCTGCGGCAGGGCGGGGAGCGCGACTTCGCCTAGCCCGCGCTGATAGTAATCGGCCGCGAACGCGGCCAACTCGAGCCACGCCGCCGACAGCGGCGCGAGCCCCGTACACACCGCCTCGACCGCCTTGAGGCGCGCATCGTCCACCTCGCTGTGAGCACATACTTCCCACACAAGCCCCACCACGGAACGCTTGCCGAACGGCACCTGGACCAGCATCCCGGGGCACGCCGGCGCGCTCTCGCGCCAGCGGTAATCGAACAGCGTGGCGAGCGGATGATCGAGCGCGACCCGGACGATCGGCCCGCTCATACGCGAGCCGCCGAAAGCGAGGCAATCCGAACTGCCGGAAAGGAAGACGGGAGCATGCGATTCCGAACCCGGTTTTCAATGCCGTGCAGGAAATAGTCGTGTTCCCGCACGCCTGTGGATAACTTTGTTAAGAACTTTGCCCGGACCGGCCTGCGGTCGGCTTCCGCTCGCTGATTCATCGGTTCGCGCCGTACGCTGCGGATTAGCGTCCAGCCTTATGCAATAAGGCTGATATGTATTTTCCGCAATCGTGCATGCGGGCCGCCGAAATAGGGCAAGCGTGCCGCGGCGCAATGCGCCGCGTGTGCATAACTCCCCTCTTGACAACCGTGAAGACCATGCCGGAAGCCGGGTTCGGCGTGTTTAGCCAGGCCGCGAAAACGTTTCGCATTGCTGCGTCGCGCAAACTGCGCATTCACGCCGCAGCCCGCAGCGCGCGGCTATGCCGATGCACTTCGTCCACGAGTTCGGCGACATGCTCGGGCGGCGTGAATTGCGAGATGCCGTGGCCGAGATTGAACACGTGGCCCGGATGATTGCCGTAGCTGTCGAGCACGGCGCGCGCCTCGGCACGAATCGTCTGCGGCGGCGCGAACAGGATGTTCGGATCGAGATTGCCCTGCAACGCCACGCGTCCGTCCACGCGTTCGCGGGCCTGGCCGAGATTGACGGTCCAGTCGAGCCCGACCGCATCGACGCCGATCGCCGCGATCTGCTCGAGCCACAAGCCGCCGCCCTTCGTAAACGTGACCACGGGCACGCGCCGGCCGTCGTGCTCGCGCTTGAGCGCCTGCACGACGCGCGCGACGTAATCGAGCGAATAGCGCTGATACGCGCCGTCGGCGAGCACGCCGCCCCACGTATCGAAAATCATCACGGCCTGCGCGCCGGCTTCGATCTGCGCGTTCAGGTACGCGGCCACCGCCTGCGCATTGACTTCGAGGATGCGGTGCATGAGATCGGGCCGCGCATACGCCATCGTCTTGACCGTGCGGAAGTCGCTCGAACCGCGGCCCTCGACCATGTAGCACGCCAGCGTCCACGGGCTGCCCGAGAAACCGATCAGCGGCACGCGCTGGCGCCCCTGGCCGTCGGTCAGCGCGCGCCTGATTTCGCGCACGGCGTCCGTCACGTAGCCGAGCGTCGCCTCGATGTCGGGGACCGCAAGCTTGGCCACGTCGGCCTCGCTGCGCACGGGATGCGCGAACTGCGGGCCCTCGCCCGTCACGAATTCGAGACCGAGGCCCATCGCGTCGGGCACCGTCAGAATGTCGGAAAACAGGATCGCGGCGTCGAGCGGATAGCGCTCGAGCGGCTGCAGCGTGACCTCGGTCGCGTAATCGGGCTGCTTGGCAAGACCCAGGAAACTGCCGGCCCGCGCGCGCGTCGCGTTGTATTCGGGCAGATAGCGGCCGGCCTGACGCATGAGCCAGATCGGCGTGTAGTCGGTGGTCTCGCGCGCGAGCGCGCGCAGGAAGGTATCGTTGAGAAGCACGTGGCGAAATCGAAGCGAAGTGAGAGGGCCGCTAACGGCGAAGCCGCGGCGGCAAACGGCCATTCTACCGGACACGGTCCCGGGCGGCGCCGTCCGATTCGCGTGTTGCGGGCCTGTGCCGCTCGCCCGTGCGCGAAACTGCGCGCGATTCGGAGACCGCAACCGCTCGATCACGTATCCAAATTTTTCAGGCGAGATTTATATCCGCGCGGTCGTCAGCGCGATGTAAACGAAAATTTAATAGCGCGGCGAAAACCGAAAATCCCGCCAAGCTATATCCATCGCAGGATCCGTCGAAACAGCCGTTCGGAAAAGCGGCAAAAACAACGTTCTTGGCCCTACATAAAACAGTAAAAAAGCCCGCAAATCCTTATCCTACAGGCGTTACAACCAGAAACACTTTGTTACCGCGCCTAGGATCAATTCGTCCACAATGGCTCTACGGTTTCAACACGGGTGCGGCCTGTGCCAAGTGTGAGCGGATACGAAACATAGGCCTCCGGCGGTATGCCGATTCTCTGTATAGGGGCATCCGTGTTGGAATCGTAGCGGTCGGACCGTCGCGTTCCTCTTTTGGTCTCCTCGCGCTAACCCCGTAGCGTGTGGTTTTTAGCGGGCTCTATCAGCCCGCTTTTTTTCGTCCCGAGTTTGTTGCACCGCAATAAAAAACCGCTCCGAAGAGCGGTTTTTTTTACGCGTGTCTCGATGTCCGGCTCAGTGAGCGCGAACCTTGAGATTGCGCGCGGCTTGCAGCTGCGCGATCGCGGCGGCCAACTCGGCTTGCGCCTTGGCCATGTCGAGGTTCGATTGCGCGTTGTGCACGGCTTCCTCGGCGCGCTTGGCGGCTTCCTCGGCCTTGGCCTCGTCGAGGTCCTTGCCGCGGATCGCCGTGTCGGCCAACACCGTCACGATGCCGGGCTGCACTTCGAGAATGCCGCCGGCCACGAACACGAACTCTTCCTTGCCGTCGGCCGTCTCGATGCGCACCGCGCCCGGACGAATACGCGTGATCAGCGGCGTGTGGCCCGGCAGAATGCCCAGCTCACCCGCGACGCCGGGCAGCGCGACAAACTTCGCCTGCCCCGAGAAAATCTGCTCCTCGGCGCTGACCACGTCTACTTTAATGGTTGCCATTTGGCTGACTCCTGTCGACGGCCGTTGGCGCCTTAGCACTCACGGCCATCCCATGCAAAGCTATCGGCCGGCGAAAGCGAGCGCGCTAGCGCCCGCCTTCTCCCAGTGGCTTTACGCCTTCTGTTCCATCTTCTTGGCCTTCTCGAAGGCCTCGTCGATCGAGCCAACCATGTAGAACGCCTGCTCCGGCAGATGATCGCACTCGCCATCGACGATCATCTTGAAGCCGCGGATGGTTTCCTTCAGCGGCACGTACTTGCCCGGTGCGCCCGTGAACACTTCCGCGACGTGGAACGGCTGCGACAGGAAACGCTGGATCTTACGTGCGCGCGAAACCGTCAGCTTGTCTTCCGGCGACAGTTCGTCCATGCCCAGAATCGCGATGATGTCGCGCAGTTCCTTGTAGCGCTGCAGCGTCTTCTTCACGCGGTCGGCGACTTCGTAGTGCTCCTGGCCAACCACTTGCGGGTCGAGCTGACGCGAGGTCGAGTCGAGCGGATCCACTGCGGGGTAGATACCCAGTGCAGCGATGTCACGCGACAGCACGACGGTCGAATCCAGGTGCAGGAAGGTCGTAGCCGGCGACGGGTCGGTCAAGTCATCGGCAGGCACGTACACGGCCTGGATCGACGTGATCGAGCCAGTCTTGGTCGACGTAATACGTTCCTGCAGCTTGCCCATTTCTTCAGCCAGCGTCGGCTGATAGCCCACGGCCGAAGGCATACGGCCCAGCAGTGCCGACACTTCGGTACCGGCCAGCGTGTAGCGGTAGATGTTGTCGACGAAGAACAGGATGTCACGGCCTTCGTCGCGGAAGCGCTCGGCCATCGTCAGGCCGGTCAGCGCCACGCGCAGACGGTTGCCCGGCGGCTCGTTCATCTGGCCGAACACCATGGCCACCTTGTCGAGCACGTTGGAGTCCTTCATTTCGTGGTAGAAGTCGTTGCCCTCACGGGTACGCTCGCCCACGCCAGCAAACACCGACAAGCCCGAGTGCTGCTTGGCGATGTTGTTGATCAGCTCCATCATGTTCACGGTCTTGCCGACGCCGGCGCCACCGAACAGACCCACCTTACCGCCCTTCGCGAACGGGCAGACCAGGTCGATCACCTTGATGCCGGTTTCGAGCAGTTCCGTCGAGGGCGAGAGTTCTTCGAACGCAGGCGCCTTCTGGTGAATCGAGCGGCGCACGTCGTCGACGATCGGACCGGCTTCGTCGATCGGACGGCCCAGCACGTCCATGATACGGCCGAGGGTCGGCTTGCCGACCGGCACCATGATCGGGTGGCCGCTGTTCTTCACCGGCAGGCCGCGGCGCAGGCCGTCGGCCGAACCCAGACAGATGGTACGAACCACGCCGTCGCCCAGCTGCTGCTGCACTTCGAGCGTCAGGTCCGTGCCGGCGACGGTGAGCGCGTCGTAGATCTTCGGCATGTGTTCGCGCGGGAATTCCACGTCGACCACGGCGCCGATGCACTGTACGATCTTGCCTTCGTCCAAAGCAGTAGTACTCATCGCATTTCCTTAAAATACTGAATCTTGTTCCGGGCGGTCACACCGCGGCGGCGCCGCTGACGATCTCGGACAATTCCTTCGTGATCGACGCTTGACGGCTCTTGTTGTACACCAGCTGCAGCTCGCTGATCACGGTCTTCGCGTTGTCCGAGGCGGCCTTCATCGCCACCATGCGCGCCGATTGCTCGGACGCCATGTTCTCGGCCACGCCCTGATACACGAGCGCCTCGACGTAGCGCACCAGCAGATCGTCGACCACGCTTTGCGCATCCGGCTCGTAGATGTAATCCCACGAGGTCTGCGGTACGCCTTCGGCGCCGAACTGCTCGGGCGACAACGGCAGCAGTTGCTCGATCACGGCTTCCTGCTTCATCGTGTTGACGAAGCGCGTGTACGCCAGGTACACCGCCTTGAGCTTGCCCTGCGCGTACATGTCGAGCTGCACCTTGACCGCGCCGATCAGCTTGTCGAGATGCGGCGTATCGCCGAGGTGCACGCTTTGCGACACCACTTGCGCACCGTTACGCGTGAGGAAGCCGAGGCCCTTGCCGCCGATCGCCGTGGCGAGCACGCGCACGCCTTGACCGTCGAGTTCCTTGATCTTCTGCACCGCCGCGCGCAGCACGTTGGTGTTCATGCCGCCGCACAGGCCCTTGTCGGTCGTGACCAGGATCAGACCGGCTTCTTTCGCGCCGGCGTTCTCGGTCATGAACGGGTGACGGTACTCGAGCGTGGCGCGGCTCATGTGACCCGCGATCGCGCGCACCTTCTCCGCGTACGGACGCGCATTGCGCATGCGTTCCTGCGCCTTGCGCATCTTCGACGCGGCCACCATTTCCATGGCCTTGGTGATCTTGCGCGTGTTTTGCACGCTCTTGATCTTGCCGCGAATTTCCTTCATTCCAGCCATTGCTTGCTCCTTGATCGAAGCCGCGGCCCGGGTTGCGGCCGCGGCTTCAAAATCCGCTTATTCGATAACCGGACGATCAGTAGGCGCCGGACTTCTTGAAGTCCTTGACGGCTGCGTGCAGCAGGGGCTCGTCTTCCTTCGACAGTGCTTTGGTGTCCTCGATACGCTTCACGAGGTCAGCATGGCTTGCCTTCAGGTATTCGCGCAGGCCCTTCTCGAACGGCAGCACTTCCTTGACATCGAGATCGTCGAGGTAGCCGTTGTTGGCCGAGAACAGCGAGACGGCCTCTTCCCACACTTCCAGCGGGTGGTATTGCGGCTGCTTCAGCAGTTCCGTCACGCGGCGGCCGCGCTCGAGCTGCTTGCGGGTCGCTTCGTCGAGATCCGACGCGAACTGCGCGAATGCGGCCAGTTCACGGTACTGTGCGAGGTCGGTACGGATACCGCCCGACAGCTTCTTGATCACGTTGGTCTGTGCCGCGCCGCCGACGCGCGACACCGAGATGCCCGCGTTGATTGCCGGACGGATGCCCGCGTTGAAGAGGTCGGTTTCGAGGAAGATCTGGCCGTCCGTGATCGAGATCACGTTGGTCGGCACGAATGCCGTGACGTCGCCCGCTTGCGTTTCGATGATCGGCAGTGCCGTCAGCGAACCCGTCTTGCCCTTCACTTCGCCGTTCGTGAACTTCTCGACGTAGTCGGCCGAGACGCGCGCGGCGCGCTCGAGCAGACGCGAGTGCAGATAGAACACGTCGCCCGGGTAAGCTTCGCGGCCCGGCGGGCGGCGCAGCAGCAGCGAGATCTGGCGATAGGCCCAAGCTTGCTTGGTCAAGTCGTCATAGATGATCAGGGCGTCTTGGCCGCGGTCGCGGAAGTATTCGCCCATCGTGCAGCCCGTGTACGGGGCCAGGTATTGCATCGCGGCCGAATCCGAAGCCGTCGCCACCACGACGATGGTGTAGGCCATCGCGCCGGTTTCTTCGAGCTTGCGCACCACGTTCATGACCGACGAAGCCTTCTGGCCGATCGCGACGTAGATACAGATCAGATCCTTGCCCTTCTGGTTGATGATCGTGTCGATCGCCACCGCGGTCTTGCCGGTCTGACGGTCGCCGATGATCAACTCACGCTGGCCGCGGCCGATCGGCACCATCGCGTCGATTGCCTTGATACCGGTCTGCATCGGCTGCGACACGCCTTCGCGCCAGATCACGCCCGGAGCGATCTTTTCGACCGCGTCGGTCATCTTCGCGTTGATCGGACCCTTGCCGTCGATCGGGTTGCCCAGTGCGTCGACCACGCGGCCGATCAGTTCCGGGCCGACCGGCACTTCGAGGATGCGGCCCGTCGATTTGACGACGTCGCCTTCCGAGATGTGCTCGTACGCGCCGAGAATCACGGCGCCGACCGAATCGCGCTCGAGGTTCAGCGCGAGGCCGTAGGTATTGCCCGGGAATTCGAGCATTTCGCCCTGCATCACGTCCGACAGGCCGTGGATACGCACGATGCCGTCGGTCACGGAGATCACGGTGCCTTGGTTGCGGACATCAGCGTTCGCTTCCAGACCCTTGATCCGGTCCTTGATCAGCTCGCTGATCTCAGAGGGATTGAGTTGCATTATTCGCTCCTGATTTTCAATTCTGTTGCGTGCCGAGGCTTAGGCCGTGAGTGCCGCTTGCATGCTGTTGAGACGCGCGCGCACCGACGAGTCGAGAACTTCGTCGCCGACCGTCACGCGCACACCGCCGATCAGTGCCGGGTCGACCACGACCGTCGGCTTGAGCTTGCGGCTGAACTTGCGTTCGAGTCCTGCGACGAGCTCCGCCACTTCTGCGGCGTCGAGCGGGAATGCGCTCGTGATCAGCGCGTCGGACGCGCCTTCGCGGGCATTCTTGAGCGCGGTGAATTGCACGGCGATCTCCGGCAGGCAGGAGACGCGATGATTTTCGACCAGCAATTGCACGAAATTGCGCGCTTGCGCCTCGCCGGCGAACGACGCAGGCACGGCGGTGCAGAGCAGATCGACGACTTGCGGACGGCTCAGCGCCGGGCTGTCGACGACTTCCTGCACCTCGGGCAATTGCGCAACCCGGGCCAGCTCTTGCACGAGCGAGGACCAAGCGCCGAGGTCACCGCCCTCGGCCACGCGGAACAGCGCTTCGGCGTAAGGGCGGGCAATGGTTGCGAGTTCGGCCATGATCAGAGCTCGGCTTTCAGTTGATTGAGCAGGTCGGCGTGCGCGTTTCGATCGATCTCGCGCTTGAGGATCTGCTCGGCGCCTTGGACGGCGAGCACGGCGACTTGGTCGCGCAGCACTTCGCGCGCCTTGATCACCTGCAGTTCGGCGTCGGCTTGCGCCTGCGCCAGGATGCGTCCGGCTTCGGCGTGCGCTTGCGCCTTGATTTCCTCGGCGTTCGCGAGTGCGCGCTTTTCGGCGTCGGCGACGCGCTGCTGACCGTCGGTGCGGGCTTGCGCCAGTTCTTCGTCGACGCGCTTATGCGCGGCGGCGAGTTCCGCCTGGCCCTTTTCGGCGGCGGCCAGGCCGTCGGCGATCTTCTTCGCGCGCTCGTCGAGTGCGTTGATCATCGGCGGCCACACGAACTTCATCGCGAACCACGCGAGGATCAGGAACACGATCAATTGCGCAAACAGGGTTGCGTTGAGATTCACGGTGTTTCCTTCCTAACGTTGCTATGGAGGCACCCAGCGAACAAGGGCCGAATCCGTTACGGATCGCGGCCCCGGCCGAGTGCCCCTTCACTGGAATCACGCCTGCCCCGGCGGTGCGGGCGGCCACGCCGGCGGACTAGCCGCCGGGGGCCGCGCAGCTATGCGCGGGCAACGGGCGATGGCCCAGGGAGACTCAGCCCGCGAGCTTCGACAGCAGCGGGTTGGCGAATGCGAACAGCATTGCGATACCCACACCGATCAGGAATGCAGCGTCGATCAGGCCAACCAGCAGGAACATCTTCGTTTGCAGCGGGTTCATCAGTTCCGGCTGACGCGCGCAAGCCTCGATGTACTTACCGCCCATCATGCCGATACCGATACACGCACCGCAGGCGCCCAGACCGATAATGATGCCGATACCGATAGCCGTCGGCCCTTGGATGAGAGCGGTCAGCGTATGGATGTTGGCGAGCAATTCTTGCATGATTATTCCTCTGTGAAAAAAGACTGAACTACTTAATTTAAAAGACCTAATGCCGATGAAACGAAACCGGTGAAGCGAAACTCAACTTAGTGCTTGTCGTGCGCCTGGCCAAGATAAACCAGCGTCAGCATCATGAAGATGAACGCCTGCAGCAGCACGATCAGAATGTGGAAGATCGCCCAGATGCTGCCCGCGAACACTTGGCCGATGAAGCCGAGCACGGTCAGGTCCGCGTGGAACGTCCAGATGCCGCCGAGCAGCGCGATCAGCAGGAACAGCAGTTCGCCCGCGTACATGTTGCCGAACAGCCGCATGCCGAGCGAAACCGTCTTGGCGACGTATTCGATGACGTTGAGGGCCAGATTCGGAATCCACAGCAGCGGATTCGAGCCGAACGGCGCCGTGATCAATTCATGCAGCCAGCCGCCGAGGCCCTTGATCTTGACGCTGTAGAACAGCATCAGGATGAACACGCCGAGCGCCATGCCGAACGTGACGTTCAGGTCGGCCGTCGGCACGATGCGCTGGTGCGGAATTTCGGGAGACAAGCCTGCCCAGCCGATCAGGCGGCCGACGAGATCGACCGGCAGCAGGTCGAGCGAGTTCATCAGGGCGACCCAGATGAAGATGGTCAGCGCGAGCGGCGCGATGAATGCGCGGCTGCCGTGAATCATCGCCTTCGATTGATCCTCGACCAGCTCGACGAGCATTTCGATCGCGGCCTGGAAACGGCCCGGCACGCCGGGCGTCGCATTACGCGCGGCCGTCCACAGGATCAGCAGCGTAAGCGCGGCGGTCAGGATCGACCAAAACAGCGTGTCGTAGTTGAGGATGGAGAAATCAATGACGTTCGTCTGCGGCTTGCTCGAGAAGAACGTCATATGATGCGAGATATACTCCGACGGATCGGGTAGGCGCGATTCGCTTGCTGCCATTTTTTTCAGACACCCCAGCAATATTAAAATTCGTCTTGTCCGCCGCACTCGGCCCAGGGGCATCCTGCAGCCAGGACGCACTCACTCGGTTGCCGAACGCGACAAACACATGATCAAAACGCCAGCGCGACCCAATATATTTTGAGTCCCGCCAGATAGGCCGCCAGCATCGGCAACCAGCGAACGTCCGGATAGACCTCGCCGATCGCGATGAAGAGCGCCAGAGTAATCCCGGCCTTGACCGCCTCCCCCGCCACCAGCGCCGTCTTGGAGCGAAACCCCGCTCGCTTCAGATACAGCGCAAACAGGCCGGTCGGAACCCAGCAGACGGCGCCGCCAAGCAACGCCGAAAATGTGGCTTGCGTGGATTGGCCGAAAAACAGCCACACGATAAGCGCCACTGCCAGCGATACGGCGGCCTGCGCTGCCACGACCCGCAGCGGCGTGACTCGCGACGGACGGCCCACGCCTGGTCCGAACAATTTCTCGGCTTCGGCCCGCGTGAGCGGAGTGACGTTATTTTCTTGCTCGCTATCCCAAGCGTCCTGCGCGGCAGATGTGGGCGCCCCGGAGAGCACGCGCGTCGCCTGCTTGGCCGACGCGTCGGCGCGCGGCTGGTCGGGCAATTCACGCATAGTCAGATCCTTGGGTCCAGCCCACGCCCCGGTAGAGCTCTCAGGCGCATCAAACGTAGAAACCGGGGCGATTGTAAGCGATAGTCGCAGGTGATTCAAGGCTTTGGCCGCGCCAAACAAGGCCGTGAAATCAGGCCCCATGATGTGAAAAAAAAGCTTGCCGTTCAGTCGCGATTCAACCGCAGTGCAGCATCAGTGCGCCCACCACCAACGCGGCCAAACCGAACGGAATACTGACTAAATGAAACGGTAGCCAAAGGCCGCGCGTGCGCGCGAGCCGCACCGCGATCAGGTTCGCGAGCGAGCCGATCGCGCAGCCGAAACCGCCGACGCTGACGCCGAAACCGAGCGCGCGCCAATCGGGTGTAAACGACGCGAGCAGGATCGCGGCAGGCACGTTGCTGATGGCTTGCGAGAGCCCCGCGCCGGCAAGATAGACGCGCATCGGCGCGGCAAGCGGCCACTGCGCGACCGCGCCCTGCACGACCGGCAGCGTGGCGGCGCCGCGCAGCACGATGAACATGAGCACGAAGATCAGCAGCAGCGGCACGTCGATCCGATACAGCGCGGAACGCTCGATCGCGAGCAGACAAACGGCGACGAGCAGCAACGCGTGCCACGCGCGGTGCGTGTCCGCGAGCCACACGAACGCGCCGAACAAAACGGCCAATAACGCGGTCCGCAGCCACGCCACGCGCTGCGGAGCCGCGGCTTGCGCACGCGCCAGATCGAGCGGACGCGCGCGAAACGCAAACGCAGAGACGGCCAGCAGCAACACGCTCAGCGCCAATGCCAGCGGGCCGAGCGCGATCACGAAGCGCGCGAACGACACGCCGCTGGTCTGCCAGAGAAACAGGTTCTGAGGATTGCCGAACGGCGTGGCGATCGCGCCCGCATTGACGGCCAGCGCGCTGAAGATCACGAGCCGCTTGAACGGCAGCGGCGCCAACGCATGCAGCGAAACCAGCAGCGGGATCACGACGAACAGCGCCACGTCGTTGGTCAGCCACATCGACAACAATGCCGCGAACCCGAGCAGCAGCAGCGCGAGCGCGCGCTCGGTATGCACGCGGCGCACGATGCGCTGCGCCAACCAATTTAGGAATCCGGACAATTCGAGCGCGCGCGTCAGCATCAGCAACCCCGCCAGCGTGGCGACGGTCGGGCCGTCGATGCGCGCGAGAACGACCGATGCCGGTTGCGGCGCACCAATCTGCAAAGCCAGCAGCGCGGCGAGCAGCAGCAACAGAATCGGCTCGTTTTTCAGCCACGCGAGCGCGGCGCGCAATGGGAGAAGCGGATTTTTGACGGCGGCGCGCAGCGCCGACCGGCTACGCATCCGCGACATTTCCGCGCAGTTTGAGCAAAACGCCCTCGAGCGCGTCCAGGCTGCCGAAATCGATCGTGACCTGTCCGCGGCCACGCTTACCGAGTTTGATGCGCACGTTCGACGCAAGCAGATCGGACAACTCCTCTTCGAGACGGCGCGTATCGCGGCCGCCGTCGTCCTTCGCTCGCGTCTTGAGCGCCGGTTCGTCCTTCGCGGTCTGCGCGACGAGCTTCTCGGTATCGCGTACCGACAGGCGCTTGTTGACCACCTGATGCGCTAGCGTGATCTGCGCCGCGCCATCGACGGCCAGCAACGCGCGCGCGTGGCCCATGTCGAGATCGCCGGCCAGCAGCATGGTCTGCACGGGCGCGACCAGATTCAGCAGGCGCAGCAGGTTCGACACCGCGCTGCGCGAGCGGCCGACCGATTCGGCCGCCTGTTCGTGCGTGAAGCCGAATTCGTCGAGCAGGCGCTGAATGCCGTGCGCCTCTTCGAGCGGATTCAGGTCCTCGCGCTGGATGTTTTCGATCAGCGCCATCGCGGCGGCAGCCTGATCGTTGACGTCCTTGACCAGCACCGGCACTTCGCTCAAGCCGGCCAGACGCGCGGCACGGAAGCGCCGTTCGCCGGCGATGATCTCGTATTGATTAGTCGCGACCGGGCGCACGAGGATCGGCTGCATCACGCCCTGCGCACGGATGCTGGCCGCCAGTTCCTGCAGACTGCCCTCGTCCATGCGCGTGCGCGGCTGGTACTTGCCGGCTTGCAGCCGGTCGAGCGGCAGCGTATTCGGCGTGCCCTCGCGCTTGACCGCCTCGGTAATGTCGGCGCTGCCGCCGAGCAGCGCCTCGAGGCCGCGCCCCAGTCCTTTCTTCTTCGCTACCGCGTTCATTCCCTATCCTCTTCTGGCTTGAGACGGCGGCGCTCAGAGCGCGCGCACCCGGTCGATCATTTCGGCGCCGAACTGCAGATACGCCTGGGCACCGCGCGAATTGCGATCGAACACCACGCCCGGCAGCCCGTAGCTCGGCGCCTCGGCCAAACGTACGTTGCGCGGAATCACGGCGTCGAACACCTTGTCGCCGAAGTGCGCCTGCAACTGGTCCGAGACCTGCTGCTGCAGCGTGATGCGCGGATCGAACATCACGCGCAGCAGCCCGATCACCTTGAGCTCGCGATTCAGGTTCGCGTGCACTTGCTTGATGGTATTGACGAGATCGGACAGCCCTTCGAGCGCGAAATACTCGCACTGCATCGGAATCACCACCCCATGCGCCGCGCAGAGCCCGTTCAGCGTCAGCAGCGACAGCGCCGGCGGGCAATCGATGAGCACGAAGTCGTATTCGTCGTCGACCTGATCGAGCGCGGCCTTGAGCTGGCGCTCGCGCTGTTCGACGTCGACGAGTTCGATCTCGGCGCCGGCCAGTTCCCGATTGGCGGGCAGCACGTCGTAATTGAGCGCCTCGGGCCGCACGCGCGCCTGCGCGACGCCGACGCCGTCGACGAGCACCTCGTATACGGTTGCTTCGCAAGCGGCCTTGTCGATCCCGCTGCCCATCGTCGCATTGCCCTGCGGATCCAGGTCGATCAGCAATACGCGCTGTCCTTGCGCGGCCAGGCTCGCGGCAAGATTGACCGTGGTTGTCGTCTTACCGACGCCGCCCTTCTGGTTCGCCACGCAAAAAATCTTCGCCATCGTCGCTGTCTTCCTCTTTCTTAAACTTCGCTGGTTGCCCTGCCATTGCCATTACAGCGGCCGCTCAATGCTGCGGCGCGGCAAAACCGACTTCGATCAGATGCCGCTCCGCATCGAGCGACGGCACCTGCAACCGTACTATCTGCTTGACCTGCGCGCCATCCGGCAAACGGTCTATTTCGTCGTCGGGACGCACGCCCTTCATGGCCCAGATCGAACCGCCGGGCGCGAGCAGATGGCGCGCCAGGCCGACGAAATCGGCCAAGTCGGCGAATGCACGCGACACGATCACGTCGAATAAGCCCGGCACCTCGTGGCCCGGACGCAGACTTTCGACACGGCCCGTCACGACCGCGAGGTTGGCCAGCTTCAGCTCGGCCTTGGCTTGAGTCTGGAACGCACTTTTCTTGTGGACGATGTCGTTGAGCGTGACGTGCCAGTCCGGCAGCGTTACGGCCATCACGATGCCGGGCAAGCCGCCGCCCGAGCCCACGTCGAGCGCCGTCGCCGCGGGTCGCACGGCCAGATGCGGAACGATCGCCAGAGAATCGAGAATGTGCTGAATCAGCATCTGGCGCGGATCGCGGATCGCCGTCAGGTTATAGACGCCGTTCCACTTCGCGAGCAGCGCGACATAGTCGAGCAGCTTGTCTTGCTGCGGTTCGTCCAGCATGACGCCGAGTTCCGAGGCACCTTCGATCAACAGCGCGTGCAACGCGTCCCGGTCAGGGCCGGGGCTACGATGGCGCGCCGTCATTGGGCAGGCACGGTGTCGGGCGCCGCAGCGCCGCGGCGCCCGAGGCCGCGCTTCAGATGCACCATCAGCAGCGAAATCGCTGCCGGGGTGATGCCCGAGATGCGAGACGCCTGCCCGATCGTTTCGGGACGGAACTGATTGAGCTTTTGGCGCGCCTCGAAGGAGAGGCCACGCACGTCGGCATAGTCGAGGTCGGCAGGCAAGCGCGTGTTCTCGTGTGCACTGTTGCGCTCGATTTCGCCAGCTTGACGCTCGATGTAGCCTTGATACTTGATGCCGATCTCGATCTGCTCCTCGATTTGCTCGAGCAGCACCGGATCGTCCGAGAGCGGCTCCGTGGGACCGCACGCGCCATCGCGCAAGGCGCACAATGCCTCGTAGCTGACGCCGGGGCGGCGCAGCAGATCGGCCAGGCTATATTCGTGGTCGATCGGCTTACCGAGTAACGCGGTCGCCTCTTCGGCCGGCAGCGTCTTGGGATTGACCCAGGTCGAACGCAGACGCTCTGTTTCACGTGAAACAGCATCGCGCTTGCGATTGAACGCATCCCAACGCACGTCGTCAACCACACCGAGTTCACGGCCGATTTCGGTCAGACGCATATCGGCATTGTCTTCGCGCAAGCTCAGGCGGTATTCGGCACGGCTCGTAAACATGCGGTACGGCTCGGAAACGCCGCGCGTGACGAGATCGTCGACGAGCACACCCAGATAAGCTTGGTCGCGGCGCGGACACCATGCGTCTTTTTCTTGCACATAACGGCCGGCATTGATGCCCGCGAGCAACCCCTGCGCTGCTGCTTCTTCGTAACCCGTCGTGCCGTTGATTTGGCCGGCGAAAAACAGGCCTTGGATTGCCTTCGTTTCGAGCGATGCTTTCAGCGCGCGCGGATCGAAATAGTCATATTCGATCGCATAGCCGGGACGCAGGATATGCGCCTGCTCGAGACCGCGCATCGAGTGAACGAGGTCGAGCTGCACGTCGAACGGCAGGCTCGTGGAAATTCCGTTCGGATAGAACTCGTTGGTCGTCAGCCCTTCCGGCTCGAGGAAGATCTGATGCGAATCCTTGGACGCGAAGCGGTGGATCTTGTCTTCGATCGACGGGCAATAGCGCGGACCGACGCCCTCGATCACGCCTGTATACATGGGCGAACGATCGAGCCCGGCGCGGATGATATCGTGCGTGCGTTCGTTGGTATGCGTGACCCAGCACGGCACCTGGCGCGGATGCTGTTCGACGCGGCCGAGGAACGAAAATACGGGAATCGGATCGAGATCGCCGGGTTGCTCTTCGAGCTGCGAGAAATCGATAGTGCGTCCATCGATACGCGGCGGCGTGCCCGTTTTCAGGCGCCCTTGCGGCAGTTTCAGTTCTTTGAGCCGCCCCGACAGCGACACTGCGGCCGGATCGCCGGCGCGGCCACCGGTGTAGTTGTTGAGGCCGACGTGAATCTTGCCGTCGAGGAACGTGCCAGCCGTCAGCACGACGGCGCGCGCGCGAAAGCGCACGCCGACCTGCGTCACGGCGCCGACCACGCGGTCGCCCTCCACCATCAGATCGTCGACGGCTTGCTGGAACAGCCAGAGATTCGGCTGATTCTCGAGGCGGGAGCGG
>CAUPOD010000015.1:0-15171 GCA_963512745.1 uncultured Burkholderia sp.
CACCGAGACGGGCATGCGCAACCACAAAACGGCACCGCCCCCCAGTAGTGCCGAGCGCTCGGGCGCGCCCGTATCGGGCGGCACCACGACCACCACCATGCCGCGGCCTATGAGTCCCGCAAAGCGCGGCAGCGCTTCCCGCAGACCGGACAGACGGTCCGTCTGCGCTCCGATCAGCACGATGGCGTCGAATGCCTCTTCGCCGGCCAGATGGATGCCGTCGCGCCACTGCCGCGCCTCGCGCAGGCTATGGCCGCTTTCGAGCAATGCGCGATGCAGCCACGCCCCGACGCCCGGCTCGGCAGATACGAGCAAGATTCGCATCGCGTCGCGTCAATCGGTTTGTTGGCCGGCCAATGCGCTCGGCCAGCATTCGACGCGCATGCGTGCGCCGGACGGAACAGCAGGCTCGGCATCCTCGATGTGCAACGTGAAATCGTGCAGGCGCAACACCGCGGCGACGATGCTGAGCCCCAACCCCGAGCCACTCAAGTGGCGAGCCACCTCGCCGCGCACGAAACGCCGCAATACGACACCGCGCTCCTCGAGCGGGATGCCGGGGCCGTTGTCCGTGATTTCGAGCAGCGGCCCGCGCAACGTCTTGCGCAGCGCCAATCCTACGCGGCCGCCTTGCGGCGCGAACTTGATCGCATTGTCGATCAGATTGCTGAACGCCTCGAACATCAACTCGCGATCCCCGTGCACGGGTTCGACCTGATCGATATGCACCTGCCATTGCAGATCGCGGCTTTCCGCCAAAGGATCGTATAGTTCCGCCAATTCCGTCACGAGCGCCGCCAAATCGACGCGCGCAAAACCGCCGCGCCGCTGCAGCGTGCTGATCTCCGAGATGCGCAGCATGGCGCGGAAGCGGTCGAGCAGCCGATCGGTCTCGCCGCGCGCGCTTTCGAGCATTGCGCGCCCCTCGGCGTCGCCGCGCATCGCATCGCGCTCGCCGATCCTGTCGAGTTGCGTGCGCAAGCGCGCAAGCGGCGTGCGCAGATCGTGTGCGATGCCGTCGCAAGCGCCCTTGACCTCTTCCATCAGACGTTCGATTTCGTCGAGCATGTGGTTGACGAGATCGGCGAGGATGTCGATCTCGTCGTGGCGGCGTCCGACGGGCAGCCGCTGGCCGAGATCGCCCTCGGCGATGCTACGCGTGACACGGCGCATCTCCCAGATGCGGTTGACCTGGCGCATGCCGAGCACTAGCGTCCCGATCAGGACCGCAAGCACGGCCACGCATGCGTCCACGATCAATGTGCGTATGCAGATCTCGCGGATCAGCATGACGCTCGTCATGTCGCGCGCCACGATGAGACGCGTGCCGTTGGGCCGAATCTCGCCCAGCGCGCGCACGACGGGCGACGGCGCGCCGCCGATCAGCAGCAGCGAGTGCCGCAGCGTGATGCCGACCTCGTTGTAGGTCATTTGCGGCGGCTGCGCGATGTCGCCCGCGATGTACCTTCCATTCGCGTCGAACAAGCCGTAATAGCTCGCATGGCGGCGCTCGTGTTCGAGCCGCTGGAAAATCACGCTAGGCAGTTGCTGATCTGGAATCGAATCGAAATATCTGAGCTGCCAGCCGAGATTGGAGTCCGTGTTGATGGCGATCGAATGCGTGGCGACCCAGCTGATGCTGCTCACGATAAGCGTCAGCGAAAGCACGAAGAACGCTGCATAGACATAGAGCCAGCGCACTGTCGTGGTGCGCCAATGCCGCTTGACGATCTGCCCGAGTTCCGACGCGAGACAACGCATGCGAGGTGCCTTAACCCAGGACATAGCCCGAGCCACGGACGGTCTGGATCATCGGTGCGGCGCCGGGCGGATCGATCTTCTTGCGCAGGCGGCCCATATGGACGTCGATCAGGTTCGTGCCGGGATCGAAGTGATAGCCCCACACGGCCTCGAACAGGATCGTGCGCGTGATCGTCTGTCCGGCATGGCGCATCATGAATTCGAGCACCTTGAATTCGGTCGGCAGCAGGCTGATTTCTTCGCCGTTGCGGTACGCGCTGCGCGAGATCAGGTCGATTTCCAGATCGCCGACGCGCAGGTTCGTTTCCGGGGCATTCGCGCTGACCTGGCGGCGCCGTAGCAGCACTTCGAGGCGTGCGGCCAAT
The DNA here is from genome assembly GCA_963512745.1 of uncultured Burkholderia sp. GTDB lineage: Bacteria > Pseudomonadota > Gammaproteobacteria > Burkholderiales > Burkholderiaceae > Burkholderia. The sequence goes on from CAUPOD010000015.1 coordinate 2,127, forward strand.
TCGTCGGGATCGAAGGGCTTGGTCAGATAATCGTCGCCGCCCGCGCGCAGGCCGCGCACGCGTTCGTCCACGTCGCCGAGCGCGCTCAGCATCAGGACGGGGGTATGAATTCCGACGGTGCGCATGGCCGTCACGATCGACAAGCCGTCCACGCCGGGCAGCATGCGGTCGAGCGTGATGATGTCGTAGTCGCTGCTCATCGCATGCGCCATGCCGTCCCGCCCGTTATCCACCCAATCGACCTCGAAGCCGCGCCGGCTCAACTCTTTCGTGATTTCGTCGGCCGTCACCGCGTCGTCTTCGACCATCAACACCCGCACTTCGCTCATTGATTCCCGCTCCCTCTTGCCCGGCGCCGTCCCCCCGGTACCGGTGCCCGCTAGTTTAGCGACGTAGCGCGTGCAGACAGCGGGATTTTTCATGAAACTAAATTCATCTTGGCGCGCACGCTTCCTATCGATTCTTGCAGAATCGACAAGTTACGTCATATCCACCTGATAGCCGTAGTGGCTGACCGTGCCGATCCGAAGCGGCAGCGCATGCTCCTCGAGCCTGCGCCGCAGCCGCAGCACCATCAAATTCAAGCTGGACGGCTCGACACCCTCCTTGTCGGGCCATGCGTATCGAATCAGGCGCTCGCGCGCGACCGACGAACCGCTTTGGCGCAGCAGACATTCGAGCAGCAGATATTCGCGCTGGGTCAGCGGCAGGCGTCGGCGGCCCGACGTCAGCTCACGCGTAAGCGGATCGAGCCGGACCGCTGCACCGGGCACTACCCGCGCATGACGCTGCAGAGCCCGCATGCGCTCGATGACTTCCGTCACGGAATACGGCTGCACGAAACACGCATCGGCGCCTGCGCGCAGCAGGCGCACGCATTCGGACGGCGTGGCTCGAGGCAGGATCAGCATCACGGACGGCCGCTCGGCCAGCGTCGCGAAACCCCGCACCGCCTCGCCGAGCGCTGCGAGCGTGCAGTCCGCGGGCACGCAGGCCACCACCGTATCGAACGGTTCCTGCGCAGCGAGGAAGTGCGCGTACTCGAAATTGTCGGCGGTCTCCACACTGTTCAAGCTTTCGGTGAAGGCCTTGCACAGATAGGCGCGTTCCGCCTCCGAGGCGGCGCTCAGCAGTAGTCTCATCGTTGATCGGCAACGCTAGGAAAGATGGGACCAGCAGTCGACGTCGATACGCGTGCCGCCCTGCTCCGATGCACCGATACGCAGCCCGAAGTCGTGCAGCCGCACGATTGCCATGACGATGGCGAGCCCAAGCCCCGTACCGTGTAAATGGCGCGTGCGCGCGCTGCGATAGAAGCGCGTCAGGACTTTCTCGCGCTCGTCGGGAGGAATGCCAGGACCAGAATCGGCGACCACGAACTGCAATCCTTCGGGCCGTCGGCGCAATTCGATCGTGACCGAGCCGCCCGACGGCGTAAACTTGAGTGCGTTGTCGAGCAGATTGCTGAATGCTTCGAACAACAGCGCGCGATCGGCCCGGATCGTGTCGGCGCGCTCCAGATGCATCGCGACGCGAATCGCACGAGCCTCCGCGAGCGGCCCGTAAAGATCGCAGAGCTCGGCCACGAGGCCCGTCAGCGAAACCTGCATGAAACCGCTGCGGCGCTGCATGACGCCGATTTCCGAAATGCGCAGCATCGCCGAAAAACGCATCAGCAGATGCTCGGTATCGTCGCGCGCGCGGCCCAACGCCTGCTCCAGATCGACGGTCTTACCCTTCTCGCATGCGTCGATCAGCGTCGACAGGCGCGTCTTGAGCTGCGCGAGCGGCGTGCGCAAATCGTGCGCGACGACATCGGACGCGCTCTTGACTTCGCCCATGAGCCGCTCGATGTCGTCGAGCATTTGATTGACCAAGCACGCGAGCATTGCCAGTTCGTCGTTGCCCGTGACGGGCAGCCGCTGCGAGAGATCGCCGCTAGCGATGCGCTGCGTGACGCGCCGGATCTCGAAGACGCGCCGCATCTGCCGCAGGCTCAGCATCAATGCGGCGCCGATGCCGAGCGCGAGGCACAGCATGCCGCTAGCGATCGATGCGCGCAGCAGCTGATCGCGCACGCGGTCGACATCGGTCAATGTCGTCGCCACGACGAAACGCCTGCCGTCGGGCCGGATTTCCCCCATCGCACGCAAGCCGTCCATGTCTTCGTCGAACGAAAAGGATTTTCCATGCGCACGCTCGCGCGAGAGCGTATACGGTTCGAACGGCAGCCCTGGCGGAATCGTTGCAAGATTGCCCACGAGGCGCGCGCCGCTAGCGTCGAATACGCCGTAGTAGTTGTGATGGCCTGTTTCGCGGCGAATCCGGTCGCGAATCAGCGGCACCAATTCAGTGTCGGTGCTCGAATCGAAATAGCGCAGCTGCCAGCGCAGGCCGCCGTCGGCCTCGTTCTCCATCGTGTGCGTGACCGAAAAGCAGATCAGTGCGAGCAGCGCCGACACTGCCAGCGCAAAAATCGACGAATACGCGACGAACCAGCGCACAGCCGTGACGTTCAGCCGCTTCTGCATGTTCGGCATGGCCTCTTCGGCGTGATGCGCAAAGGTATCGGCCGCATCGGCCACGAAACTGCGGCATGACAGTAGCATCATGGTGCGTTACTCCTGTCTGCCGCGTATGTCGTATCTGGATCGGCGCATCGTGCTCGCCTCGCGTCGTCGCGTATATGGGGCGCGATGTTATGCCCGGGCCTCGAACACAGCCCCATCACTTGGATTAACAAATAGTTAATTCATTACCATTTGTCAGGCTCGGGCGCCGGCGCCGTGTCGGCGACCGACAAAGCATGCGCATCGGGCAAATCGCCCGCACGCCAACCGCCGCCCAACGCGCCGATCAGCGCGATCGACGTGACAAGGCGCCGCGTATGCAGTTGGACTGCCGCGATCTGCGCATTGAGCGCCGCGATCTGCGCCACCGTTACGTTCAGATAGTTGTCGATGCCGTCCGTGTAGAGGCTCAGCGCCATGCTCTGAGCGTGCACCGCCGCGCGCAGCGCGTCTTGCTGCTCCGCGGCTTCGCTCGCGAGGCGATCCGTCAGCACGAGGTTGTCCTCGACTTCGCGGAACGCGCGCAGCACGGTGGCGCGGTATTGGTCGCCCGTCTGCGCGAACGTGGACCAGCTCGCCTGCAGTTGTGCATGCCGCAAGCCGCCGTCGAACAGCGGCAGCATTGCCGATGCCCCGACGGCCCACAGGCTGTTCGGCAGCGAACCGAGCGCGAGCGCGGTATCTTCGAAACCGGCCTGCGCGCTGATCCGGATGTTCGGATAGAACGCTGCATGAGCAATGCCGATCGCGGCATTCGCGGCCGCCATGCGGCGTTCCGCGGCGGCGACGTCGGGACGCCGCTGCAATAGCGTGGACGGCACGCTAACGGGCACCTGCGGCACCGCGACCGAACGGTCCGAATGCGCGGGCAAATGGAAGCCGACGGGATTTTGACCCGCCAGTACGGCCACCGCGTGTTCGAGCACACTGCGCTGCGCAAGCACGTCGGTATCAGCCGCTTCGGTCGAAGCCAATTGGTTCTGCGCGCGCGCGAGATCGAGGCCCGACGCGATCTTGCCGATCACGCGCATCTGCGTGATCGAAACCGCGTTCCGGTACAGCGCGATCGCTTTCGTATATACCGTGTGTTCGGCGCCAAGCCCGCGCATGGCTATATAGTCGCTGGCCAGCTCCGTCTGCAGCGCGAGCCGCGCGGCCGCGAGATCGGCGGCCGCGCCCTGCGCCTGGGCCGTCGCAACCTGCACGCGGTTGCTCAGTTCGCCCCAGAAGTCGGGCGCCCACGAAGCGGTCGCACCATAGCTGACCGACGGTTCCTGCAGCGGCGCACCGTTGTTGCTGTGGAACAGCGTATGCGTCGATTCCTTGTTTTCGCTGGCGCCCGCGCCGAGATCCAGCTGCGGCAGCAGGCCGGCCCGCGCCGCGCCGACCATATCGCGCGCTCGCGCATAGGTCTCGGCCGCGGATTGCAGATCGGGATTGGCCGCGGCGAGATCGTCTTCGAGCATATCGAGCTCCGGGTCGCCGTAGATCTTCCACCATGGACCTTCGGCCAATTGATCGCCGGGCTCGGCCTTCACGAACGGCCCGGTCCCGCTGTACTGCGGCGGCAACACCATGACCGGCGCGTGATAGACGGGCGCGAGATCACATGCCGACAACGACAGCGCGAGCGCCGCAAGCGCGCCGCCCGCAACGGCGCGATACCGAAAACCGCGGCCCGTCATTGTTCTTCTTCCTCGGACGATGTGTCTTGCCGCGCTGCCGGCGGCGCTGCGGTTTCGGTATCGACCGCATGGTGCGCCACATGTACGGTTTCGCCTTCCAGAATACCGGCCGACGGGCTCAAAACGATATTGTCGTTCGCCGTCACGCCGGATAGCACCTGCACGGTGTTGCCAAAATTGAGGCCGAGCTTGACGTCGCGCATATGCACCTTGTCGTCCGGGCCGACCACGGCGACCTGCATGCCTTCGGCACGGAACAGCAGCGCCTGCTCGGGCACCACGAGCGCACCTTGATCGAGCGGCATCTTGAAGTGCACGCTCGCATAGGTGCCGGGCCACAGCGAGTGGTCGGGATTCTGCACGAGCAGCTCCGTCACGATCGTTCGTGTCTGTGGATCGACGGCATTCGCGCTCGTATCGAATGTGGCATCGAACACGCGGCCGGGATATTGCGGCAGCGACAACGTGGCCGTCAGCCCGGGGCGCAACATCGACGCATAGTCCTGCGGCACGGAGACGAACACGCGCATCTCGTGGATATCGGCCACGCTGAACAATTCGTCGGCCGCGCCGCGGGAGCCGACGTCCCCGCCCGCCGCGTTCACGTAGTTGCCGAGGTCGGTATTGCGCGACGTCACCACGCCGTCAAACGGCGCCAGGATGCGTTTGAATCCCTCCAGCACCTGAAAGCGCTGCACCTCGTGCTGTGCCACGCGCACGCGTGCTTTCTGCGCTTGCGCATCGGCCACCTTGACGTCCACCTCCTGCTGCGACACCGCCTGCGTACCCGACAGCGCGAGCCAGCGCTTGGCCGTGACGTCGGCGAGGTTGTAGTTGGTCTTCGCAACGTCCAGATCGGCAAGCGCGCTCTGGTATTGCTCGTCGACGGCCGGCGCGTCGATCGTCGCGAGCACCTCGCCGGCCTTCACGGGCGCGCCGTAGTCCTTGTACCAATGCTGCACGTAACCCGATACCTGCGCATAGATCGGCGCCGAATACCACGCGCGAAGATTGCCCGGCAGCGTCAGCGTATGCACGCTCGGACCGGCCACGGGACGTACGATCTGCACGACGGGCACCGAAGTGTCGTCGGCGACGCGCTGCAGCTCGGTCAGATCATGCGCACGCTCGAATGCGCCGACCGCGACCACGGCAGCGGCCCCCAAACCGAGGATCACGAGCCATTTGAGACGCGCCGGCTGCAGCGGCGCTTGAGTACGTTGGTTGGTGTTCATTGCTTGTCTTCCGGTACTTTCGGCTTGCGGTGCAACAGGGCGAACACGCATGGCACGAACAGCAGGGTCGCAACCGTCGCGAACATCAAGCCGCCGATCACGGCGCGCCCCAGCGGCGCGTTCTGGGTATTGCTGACGGACATCGGCAGCATGCCGATCATCATGGCCAGCGCGGTCATCAGCACGGGGCGAATGCGGCTGACGCCGGCCTCGATCGCCGCACGCACGGGGTCGCCCAACTCGGCGAGATGCTCGCGCGCGCTCGACACCACGAGGATCGAGTTGGCCGTCGCAGTGACCATGCATATGATCGCGCCCGTCAGCGCGGGCACCGACAGCGTCGTGTGCGTGACGAACAGGCTCCAGACGATGCCCGCGAGCGCGGCGGGGAGCGCCGTGATGATGATGAAGGGATCGAGCCAGGACTGGAAGTTGACGACGATCACGAGATAGATCAGCAGCACCGACAGCACGAGGCCGCCGATCAGCTGTACGTACGCGCTGTGCATCGTCAGCGCCTGTCCGCGCAGATGCACGCTCACGCCGGGCGGCAGCTGCGCGGACATGCTCTTCACGACCTTCTGCACGTCGTCGTACACGCCACCGAGGTCGCGGCGCTGATTGCCGACGAAAATGTCGATAGCGGGCAAGATGCTGTAGTGAGACGCGAGCAGCGGCGTGCCTGTCTGCGAGATGTTGCTGAGCGCGCCCAACAGCTGCGCGGGCTGGCCATTTGATTGATTGGATCCCGTATCGACGGGGATCGTCTCCAGGTCGTTCAGCGAACTCAGCTGCGCCTGCGGCGTCTGCAGATTGACGAGGTGCGAGACGCCGCTTTGGGTATCGAGCCAATAGGTCGGAGCCGTCTGCCCGCTGCCCGACAATGTGGCGAGCGTATTGTTCGCGATATCGGCCTCGGTCAGGTTCATGCCCGAAGCGAACGCGCGCGAGGCGCTGACCTTCAGCGTCGGTTCGTTGAACGCCTGCTGAATGTTCACGTCGGCGCTGCCCGGGATCTTGCGCAAACGAGCCGCGAGCTGCTGCGCGTAGGCGAAGTTCGCCGCCTGGCCGCGGCCCGCGATCTGCACGTCGATCGGCGCGGGCAGCCCGAAATTGAGGATCTTCGCGGTGATGTCGCCGGGCAGGAACGTGAACGTCGTGCCCGGATAGAGCTTCGGCAGCTCGCGACGCAACTTGAAACGATAGTCGTCCACTGGCGAACGGCCGCTTTTGAGGCTGATCGTGAGATCGCAATCCTGTGGACCGATCGTGCCGGTCGAGTTATAGGCTTCGTTGATGCCGCTCACGGGCAAGCCGCAATTGTCGAGCACGTTAGTGACCTGGCCCGGCAGAATCCGCCGGATCGATCCGTTGACCAACACTGCTAGCTTCGACGCTTCCTCGAGCCGCGTGCCGACGGGCGCGCGCATATGCATGTCGATCTCCCCCGATTTGATGTCCGGAAAGAAATCGCGCCCCAGGAGCCCGATCAGCCCGAGCGAAGCCGTAGCCGCCGCGATAAAGCCGAGCACGAAGCGCATGCGATGCTCGACCACCTCGGTCAGCAATTCCTTGTAACGCAGCCGGAAGCGGTCGAAACGCGCTTCGAAGCCACGTTGGAAGCGCGCGAAATCGCTCTTGCCGTGCGCATGCGCGCGCCCGTTGCGATGGGCCTCGACTTGCGCCTTCAGCAGCCACGCCGCCATGGTCGGCACCAGCGTGCGCGACAGGATGAACGAGGCCACCATGGCGAAGACGATCGCCTCGGCCATCGGCAGAAACAGGAAGCCCGCCACGCCGCCGAGTTCGAACAACGGCAGCCACACGATACAGATGCACAGTGTGGCGACGAACGTCGGCACGACGATCTGATTCGCCGCGGCGACGATGCCCTCCTCCAGGCCTATGCCCGTTTCCAGATGGGTGTCGATGTTCTCGACCATCACCGTCGCGTCGTCTACCAGAATCCCGACCGCGAGCGCGAGGCCGCCCAGCGTCATCACGTTGATAGTCTGCCCGAGCCAATGCAGCGCCAGAATCGAACTCAGGATCGCGAGCGGGATCGAGGTCGCGACGATCAACGTCGAACGCCAACTGCCGAGGAACAGCAGCACGGTCAAACCAGTCAGAAGCGCCGCCGTCACCATCTCCTGAACGACTTCTGCCACCGAGTCCTTCACGAAACCCGAAGCATCGTTGAGCACCTTGATCTTCACGCCCGCCGGCAGCGTCTTGACGATGCCCGGCAGTGCCTGCTTGATGCCGTTGACCACGGACAACGTCGAGGCGTCGCCGCTCTTGAGCACCTCGATAAGCACGGCCTGCTGCCCTTTGACCAACACTGCGTTGATCTGCGGCGGCGCGCCGCGATGCACGTAGGCCACGTCGCGCAAGAACACCGTCGCGCCGTTTACGGTCTTGATCGGCAGGTTGTTGAAAGTATCCACCTGCATTGGGCTGGCGTTGGTCTCGACCATGAAGTCGAGTGCGCCGATCTTCTGGTCGCCTGCGGGTAGCACCACGTTCTGCGCGCGCAGCGCCGTGGCGACGTCCGCGGCGGACAGGCCATAGGCCAGCAGCTTGTCCTGATCGAGATCGATCTCGACGTTCAGCGCGGCGCCGCCGTATGGCGTCGGAATCGCCGCGCCGCGGACTGCCACCAACTGCGGGCGGATCAAGTTCGAAGCCATGTCGTACACTTGCGCGGCCGTCATGCCGTCGGCCGAAACCTGCAGGTCGAGCACGGGCACCGAAGACGCGTTGTACGACAGCACCTGCGGCGGCGTGATGCCCGCGGGCATCTGCTTAAGCACGGTCTGCGAAATCGAGGTGATCTGCGCTTGGGCCGCAGCGACGTCCGTGCCCGGCTGAAAGAATACCTTCACGATGCCGCGCCCGTACAACGACTGGCTCTCGATATGCTCGATATTCTCGACCGTTGCGGTCAGCGCGCGCTCGTAGTAATAGATCACGCGCCCGGACATGTCCTGCGGCGAGAGACCGTTGTAGGACCACACCACCGCAACCACGGGAATACGAATGTTCGGAAAGATATCGGTCGGCATCTTCAAGACCGCCATCGTGCCGAACAGCACGATCAGGATACTGAAGACGACGAACGTCAGAGGCCGCCGCAGGGCAATCAGGACAAGTTGGTTCATGTCACGCATGATCGCTGCCCCAACCTAACGCCGCATAGCCGCAAACATTAAGAGAGTTTTATGTTTACCGCAGCGCGCCATACGAATTCGGAACGCTGAATTTCCGATCTTCCGATACCCGCAGCGCATGCGAATCGTTATTCTGGCGCCGCGGTTCGACGAGTCATCGGATCGTATTCACGCGATTTCCTCTCCGCTCCTATCCGGGCGGAGAGCTTTTTCGCGCACTCGGCAAACGTCCTCGAACGTTTTGCCCGCATCGATGAAAAAGCTTTCATGCTGGCGATCTGGTTCCGCGGTCTCGCAGCGCCTATTCTGGCCTCGACACCAGTGCCGCGGCGCAACGGATCTCTTTCCTCCGCCGAACGACTGTGTGCAACGTACTCGACTAAACACTCACTCGCCAGACAGGAGTATCACTATGAAGGCATTTAATAAAGCAGTCCTTATTACTATTTTCGGCGCGGCCGCGAGCATCGCCAGCGTTGCTGCCCATGCCGAGCATTTGACGGCGCAGCAATGCAGCAACTATCCGTTCGTCCAGACTGCACAGCCGCTCTCGCACGACCAGGTGATGCAGGAGCTGGCCGAACTCGAAGCCGACGGCTACGATCCGACCGCCGACAGCAACTCGTACCCCGACGACATCCAAACCGCCGAACAACGTCTGCATCAAGATTTTCTGCGCGACTGCGGGAGTGCTGCCGGTGCCCATACGGCAATGAACTAAAGGCTGCGCTGGGGCAGCGGTGCCGGCCTGGAGCGCGCTGCCCAGTAAAATGCGCGGCATGACCTACACACTCGCCGCCCCCGTCACCGCCGAACTCGAAATTCGCAAGAGCCGCTTCATCGCTCATGCGCTGCCCGTCGCCGACCGCGCGGCCGCGCTCGACGTGATCCAGCGGCTGCGCGCCGAGCACCCCACCGCCACACACGTGTGCTGGGCATTGCTCGCGGGCGGCCAGTCGGGCATGTCGGACGACGGCGAGCCGAGCGGCACGGCCGGGCGCCAGATCCTCGAAGTGCTGCGCCATCACGACCTCGACGGCGTGCTGGCCGCGGTCGTGCGCTATTACGGCGGGGTCAAGCTCGGCGCGGGCGGCCTGGTGCGTGCCTACACCGACGCGATCGCGGCCGCGCTGCTCACGGCGCAGCGCGTCGAACGAATCGAACACGCACGCTTGACGGTGGAGGTCGGCTACGCGGACGAAGCGCGCATCCGGCGCTGGGTCGAGCAATCCGGGCATACGCTGGCCGCCATCGAACATGCGATGACGGTGCGGCTCACCATCGAACTGCCGTTGACGGAACGCGACGCCGCGCGCGGCGTGCTATTCGACCTCACGCAGGGCCGCGCGGGTTTCCCGGCCTACGCGTAAGCGGCCGCGAGCCCGAAAAACACGCGCGAAAACCTCGCGAACCGTTCAGAACACGTTCGGATAGACGTCCGGCACGATCATCTCGTCCGGCACGGGCTGACGGTTATAGTCAGGATGATGCACGCGCTCAGGCAGTATCACCGGCTCGTGATGCACCTCCTCGTACGGGATCTGGCTCAGCAGATGGTGCATGCAGTTCAGCCGCGCGCGCTTCTTGTCCACGCCCTGCACGACCCACCACGGCGCCTCGGGAATACTCGTGCGCGCCAGCATGTCCTCCTTGGCGGCCGTGTAGGCTTCCCAGCGCACGCGGCTCTCCAGATCCATCGGGCTCAGCTTCCACTGCTTGAGCGGATCCTCGATGCGCGCTTCGAAACGCGCCTGCTGCTCTTCGTCCGTGATCGAGAACCAGTACTTGATGATCTTGATGCCGCTGCGGATCAGCATCTTTTCGAACTCGGGCACCGAGCGGAAGAATTCTTCCAGCTCGTCTTCCGTGCAAAAACCCATCACGCGCTCGACGCCCGCGCGGTTGTACCAGCTACGGTCGAACAGCACGATCTCGCCGCCGGCCGGCAAGTGCGGGACGTAGCGCTGGAAGTACCACTGCGTGCGTTCGCGGTTGTTCGGCGCGGGCAGCGCGGCCACGCGGCAGACGCGCGGGTTCAGGCGCTGCGTGATGCGCTTGATCGCGCCGCCCTTGCCGGCCGCGTCGCGCCCCTCGAAAATCACCACGAGCCGATAGCCGGTGCTGACCACCCAGTCTTGCAGCTTGACCAGTTCGCCTTGCAGCCGGAATAGATCGCGGAAATAAGCCTTGCGCGATTCGCGGCGCTCGTCGGTCAATTGCGAGCCGTCCTCGTCGAAACGGCGATCGTCGATCTCCATTTCGAGTTCCTCGTCGTAGGAATCGACCAGGTCCTCCTGAAAACGGCGGTAGCGCTCTTCCCGGTCGGCCCTCTCTCTGGCGATCCTTTCTCTATCGGCTTGATCTGTCGGTTCCGTATCGATTTCGCTCATGGGGTGCTCCTGAATGCGGGTGCCGGGCGGCGAGGCTCGCAATTGTGACAAAACTCCGTGTCAGACACATTACGCCGGCTTGGGCAGCGCCTCGTAGACGGCGTCGCGCACGGCCAGCGTCAAATCTCCGCACATGCCTTCGTAGGCCGTATTCGTGAGCAGAATCGCGGTCAGGCCGCGCGCGGGATCGACGAACCAGCTATGCCCGTACACGCCGCCCCATTGCAGCGTACCCGCGCTCTGCGGCGAGCCGGCGGCCGCGGGATCGGCCAGCACGCCGGCGAAATAGGAGAAGCCCCAGCCCGGCCCGCGCGTTTCCGCGGCCGGCCCCGTGTGATCGGCGCGCGCGGCTTCGGCCAGCGCGGGCGGCAGGAAGCCGCTATCGGTGCGTAGCGCTTCGAGCAGCGTCAGCACGTCGTCGACGTTGCCGTACATGCCCGCGCCGCCGGACGGGTACGCAGCGGCATCGAACGCGCGCGACGGCGCGAACCGCACGGCCACGCCGAGCCCCTCGGGCAACGGCACGCTGTCCTGTTCGCCGATGCGGACCGGCGCCGGCTCCGCATTGGCATAGGGCACGGCAAGCGGCGTGCCGGAGCGCGCCACGAAGCCGGTATCGCGCAAACCGAGCGGCTCGCTCACGAGGAGGCGCACGGCATCCGCGAGCGGCTGCCCGGCCGCTTGCTCCACCACCGCGCCGAGCACGTCGAGCGCGAGCGAGTAACGCCAGCCGGTGCCGGGCGCATAAGTGAGCGGGAGTTCGGTCAGGCGGCGCAGATTCTCGGTCAGATCGAAATCGACGCGATCGAGCCCGTCGGAAATCCCGAGGCGGTGAATCGGCGCATCCGGTTCTTCGAGAAAGCCGTACGTGAGCCCCGCGGTATGCGTGAGCAGGTGGCGAATCGTGATGACGGGCACACTGCCGTCGGCCAGGCGCGGACGGAACCCTGGCAGCCAGCGCGTGACGGGATCGTCGAGATGCAGCGTGCCCGCCGCGATCAGGCGCAGCACGGCCGCCGCGACATATGGCTTGGACACGGACGCCAGACGGAACGGCGTATCCTCGCGCATCGGCCGCTGCGTCTCGCGCTCGGCCGTGCCGTGCGCGCGCCGGTACAGCACGCGCCCGTGCTCGGCGACCAGCGTCACCGAGCCGACGATGCGCCGGCCGGCCACGGCCTGTTCGAGCACGGCATCGAGCCGCGCAGCCAGTGCCGCCTCGCGCGGAGTACGCGGCGTGCTGTTCGTGTCCACTGTGACGTGACTGTCCATGACCTCTTCCCTCATTGAATCGGAAGCATTGATTTTATCCAGACTAATCCGATACCGCCCGCTCGCGACGCACGCGAACTTCGACACAGCCGCCACCACCGCCCTGGCACCGGCTATCATGTGCGCTGCACCACGCCCCACCGAACGTGCCGCTTTGCGGCCAGCCAGCCGGAGAATTCATGGCCCTTCCCATCGATAGCGTCAACATGGCGCTTTTTTGCGATTTCGAAAATATTGCGCTCGGCGTGCGTGACACCAAATTCGAGAAATTCGATATCAAGCCCGTTCTGGAAAAACTGCTGCTCAAGGGCAGCATTGTCGTCAAGAAAGCCTATTGCGACTGGGACCGCTACAAGACCTTCAAAGCCGCCATGCACGAAGCGAGCTTCGAGCTGATCGAGATTCCGCACGTGCGCCAATCGGGCAAAAACTCCGCGGACATCCGTCTCGTGGTCGATGCGCTCGATCTCTGCTATACGAAATCGCACGTCGATACCTTCGTGATCATCAGCGGCGACTCGGATTTCTCGCCGCTCGTCTCGAAGCTGCGCGAGAACGCCAAGCGCGTGATCGGCGTCGGCGTGAAGAACTCGACGTCGGACCTGCTCGTCGCGAACTGCGACGAATTCATCTTCTACGACGATCTCGCGCGCGAGCAGCAGCGCGCGATCGCCAAGCGCCTCGCGCGCTCGGACAACGGCGCGGCGAAACGGCCGTCCGACG
>CAUPOD010000016.1:0-15034 GCA_963512745.1 uncultured Burkholderia sp.
GGGGTAGATCGTTCAGCCGAGAGCTTAGCCGCAACGGCGCCGTACGCCTATCATTGCTCAACTTGGCCAACACTTGACAGAGTCCGCACCATGACGCAACGCTGCAACTGGGTTAAAACCGAAGCAGACGCTCACTATCACGATACCGAATGGGGCGTGCCGTCGCACGACGACCGCCACCTCTACGAAATGCTCGTGCTCGAGGGCGCGCAGGCGGGGCTGTCGTGGTCCACGATTTTGAACAAGCGCGAGGGCTACCGCGCCGCGTTCGCGAATTTCGATGCGGACCAGGTCGCCGCGTTCGGGCCGGAACGCGTCGAGGCGCTGATGGCCGATCCCGGCATCGTGCGCAACCGCGCGAAGATCGAGGCCGCCGTGGCCAATGCGCGCGCCGTGCAGCGCATCCGCGCCGAGCACGGCTCGCTGGCCGCGTTCTTGTGGCGTTTCGTGGACGGCGTGCCGGTCCAGGGGCATTGGGACGCGTACCGCGACGCGCCGCCCTCGACCGACCGCTCGCAGGCGATGAGCCGCGCGCTCAAGGGCTACGGCTGCAAGTTCGTCGGACCGACCATCTGCTACGCGCTGATGCAGGCAGTCGGCATGGCCAACGACCATGAACTGACCTGCTCGAGCCGAACCCGCTGCGCGGCGCTCGGCGCGGCCTTGGCGCAGGCGCAGACCGCGGGCGGATGAGCGATCGACCGGCGCGCCGCACACAGCGCCGAAGGGGCGTTCCAGGAAAAACCAACCCCAAACGAAAACAGCCGCGCGCACCCCATTGGAGTACGCGGGGGTGTTTAACCAAGCTAACAGCGCAAGCTAACGGCGCGAACCAACCGCGCCGAGCCGGCGAAAAAGCTTAGTGGAGCTTCTTCGGCAGCTGTTGGCTGCGCAGACGCTTGTGCAGGCGCTTCACGGCTGCGGCCTTCTTGCGCTTGCGCACGGTGGTCGGCTTTTCGTACGTTTGACGCTCGCGCAGTTCGGCGATCAGGCCGTTCTTTTCGATGGCGCGGCGGAAACGGCGCATTGCAACTTCGAACGGCTCGTTTTCTTTCAGAAGAATCGTGGTCATGTGGTTTCCCGAATACTCGAAAATAAGGTTTAACCGCGCGGCGGCACAGCGCTGCGCGCGCCCCGCGGATCGCTTCCGGCCGGATGGAACACGGCGGCGCGGGCCCGCGAAGGCCGAAAAATAAAGCGGATCACTCGATAACACGGGCCATGGGCCCTGGGTGGCCGGGGTACTTGCTCGCCCCTCGCGCTCGGTGCTTTGTTCACCCCCTTTGGGGCACGTCGCGCGGCTCTGTCGCGTCTTCGACGGGACAGGCGCCTGTATTTGCTGGCCCGCCGCTCCCCCGCGCCTACCTACCGATAGCGGCGAGAAACCAACGGAAATTTTCAATTAGCCCGCCATCCTAGCATAAGTTTCTCAACCAAGCCAAGCACTTACGGCATTCCGACACGTGCGGCGGCGCGATCGCCTCGCCAAATGTCAATCATTGTCGAGCGCGCCCTATCCGGAGCGTATTTCTTCTCAAGTTTTTCCCGCGCGGGCCGAAATCCGGGATGAGGCCTGCAGCAACGCGAATCGCGGCGAACGCTGCGGCCGAACGGGCAATTTCGGCGCCGCGGCAGGTGCTGAAGCTTCTGCAGTAGCAAGTGTGCCGAACCGCGGGTTGGCTCGTTAGGCGACCCGCTTCGCGCGACGGCTCGATGATTCGCGTCGTCGCGCTTTTTTCTTTGTGGCGTGGCCGGTCGTTGCGGCAATCGTTCCGTCACACGAATAGTCGAATTTGCAGCCAGACCGTCTAAAGTTTTTTCGCCTCGCACCGTTACCCCAAACAAGGCGGTCAGCAATTAGACAACCGCGTTGTCCGCTGATGCCATGACGTTAATGTGGCAATAACGGGCCGATGGCCCCCTCAGGAGATTTTCCATGCTTGGAATCAATAGCAACATCAACTCGCTGGTCGCACAGCAAAACCTGACCGGCTCGCAAAACGCGCTCTCGCAAGCGATCACGCGCCTGTCGTCGGGTAAGCGCATCAACAGCGCAGCGGACGACGCGGCTGGCCTGGCGATCGCGACCGGCATGCAGACGCAGATCAACGGCCTGAACCAAGGCGTTTCGAACGCCAACGACGGCGTGTCGATGATCCAGACGGCAACGAGCGGCCTGAGCCAAATCACGTCGAGCCTGCAGCGTATTCGCCAACTGGCGGTACAGGCATCGAACGGCGGCTTGACCTCGGACAACCGCGCAGCGCTGCAGCAAGAAGTGTCGCAGCAAATTGCGGAAGTGAACCGCATCGCCTCGCAGACGCAATACAACGGCAAGAACATTCTGGACGGCTCGGCCGGCGCGGTCTCGTTCCAGGTCGGCGCGAACGTCGGTCAGACGGTCAGCCTGAATCTCGCGCAAAGCGTCTCGTCCGCCTCCCTCGGCGGCGGCGCAGTGCAAGCCGGCAACACGATCGGCTCGCTGGCGGTCTCGCTCGACTCGAACGGCAACGTCTGGAATTCGTCGACCTCCACGGGTTCGGAAATCACCCAGCTGAACCTGGTTTCGGACGGCAAGGGCAGCTTCACGGTCAACGATCAGAACGGCCAAGCGGTTTCGTTCTCCACGTCGGGTCTGTTCGACACGACGACGACGCCGGGTCAGATCCAGATCAAGAGCGGCTCGAACATCGATCCGGCAACGGTTGCGAGCAAGATCGACGCGCAAAACAGCGCAGCGTACGGCGCCACCACCCCGATCGCCTCCGGTACGACGCTCGGCACGGTGTCGGGCTTCTCGCTCAACGCAACGACCGGCGCAGACGATTCGGCTGCACCGCAATCGACCGACATCACGTCGATCACGGTGAAGTCGGACGGCAACTACGGTTACACGTTCTGGGATCAGAGCGGCAACCAGCTGAACCCCACCGGCAGCGTCGTCTCGAGCGAGTTCGCGTCCTACGCACCGGCCGTCTCGGGAACGTCCGCCGCATCTCTCGGCGCGCCGACCGCCGGCAATACGAAATTCTCGGTCGCATCGAGCGCCAAGACGCAAACCGTCAATCAAATCGACGTTAGCACGCAAAGCGGCGCTACGAATGCAATCGAGTCGATCGACGATGCGCTGACCACGGTCAACAACATCCAGGCGACCCTGGGCGCGGCACAAAACCGTTTCACCGGGATTTCCACGACCCAGCAAGCCCAGTCGACCGACCTGTCGAACGCGCAATCGCAAATCCAGGACGCCAACTTCGCACAGGAAACGGCGAACCTGAGCAAGGCGCAGGTGCTGCAGCAAGCCGGCATCTCGGTGCTCGCGCAAGCGAACTCGCTGCCGCAGCAGGTTCTGAAGCTCCTGCAGTAACGGCTTCGCGCCGCTCGCGTTCCGCGCGCCGTAGGCAAGTTCCGGCGCGCGGAACGCAAACCGATCGGGAGGCACGCCTCCCGATCGGCATTTCAGCCAGATTCCGTGTCGCCCTGCGTCAAACGGCACGGCCCAAACGAGGAGCCCGTCCATGTCCACCGTATCCGGAACGTCGAACGCTACCACTGCGGCGGGGTCGGCCGCCGCGAGCACAGCGGCGAGCAATACCGCGCTTCAGCAAGCGGCACAGTCGATCATCAGCGGCTCGACCGGCAACTCGTCGATGGACGTGAGTTCGCTCGTTACGGCGCTCGTCAACGCCAAAACCGCCGGGCAGACCGCGGCCCTGACCGCGCAACAGACCTCGGACAACACGACGATCTCGGCATACGGCACCCTTTCCGCCGGCTTGTCGGCCTTGCAGGCCAGCCTGACTTCGCTCTCGAACGGCAACACGCTCAATGCGTTCAAGGCAAGCGCCAGCGGCAACGGCCTCACCGCCACCGCCGCCAGCGGCGCGGTGGCAGGTTCGTACGCGATCGACGTCAAGCAGATCGCGGCTGCGCAGGTGCTGACCTCCTCGGGTTATAGCGCGACGCAGGCGCTGGCCTCGGGTCCGAGCACGCTGACCCTGTCCGTCGGCGGCGCCAGCACCACGATCTCGCTCGACAGCTCCAACAGCACCGTCGCCGGCATCGCCTCGGCCATCAACGCCGCAAGCAACAATCCCGGGGTCACCGCCACGGTCGTCAACGGCACCGACGGCGCGCATCTGGTCCTGCACGCAACGGCGACCGGGTCCGCGAATACCATCGGCGTCTCGATCTCGGATTCGAATTCCGGCGACGCGCTGAACCAGCTCGCGGTACAAAGCAACGCGGGCACGTCGCTCAGCGGCACGTCGAACGCGACCAGCGCGCAACTCGCGGCAAACCAGTCGTCGCTGCCCAGCGGCACGACCAATTGGAGCCAGACGACCGCCGCGCAAGACGCCTATTTCACGATCGACGGCACCGCCGTCGCGAACGCGACCAATACCGTCACGTCGGCGTTGTCGGGCGTCACCCTGAACCTGACGGCCGCCGCCGTCGATTCGACGGGCACGTCGCCCCAAACGCTGACGATCGCGCAGGACACCGGCTCGCAGTCCACCGCGATCAATAACTTCGTCAACCTGTACAACACGCTGGTCACGACCATGGGTACGCTGTCGTCTTTCAGCTCGGGCGCGACGACGCAAGGACCGCTGCTCGGCGACCCGACGCTCAACATGGTTCAGAACACGCTCGCGTCGGTCGTGGCCTCCGGCGTCAAGAGCGGCGGCACGACGACGAGCCTTGCCGCGATCGGCATCACGCTGCAGGCCGACGGCACGCTGTCGGTCGACAGCACGACGCTCAACAACGCGCTGCAAAACAACCAGGCGGCCGTGGCGCAGGTGTTCAACCCGACCAACGGCGTCGCGGCGCAGCTGAATAACGACATCACCGGCTACCTCGCAAGCAACGGCCCGATCCAGACGCGCACGGCCGCGCTCAACGCCGATCTGACCAGCATTACGAAGCAACAGACCAACCTGTCGAACTACGAAGCCCAGCTCACCACCATGTACCAGGCGCAGTTCACCGCGCTCAACACGCTGATGTCGACGATGAACAACAATTCGCAATACTTGACGCAGCTGTTCGGCGGCACCAACAGCCAAGGCGCATGGTCCGCGAACAAGAGCTAGGCCGAACGAGGTAATAACAATTCCACCCCTGCTCCGCGATCGTCGGCGGCGGGGCCATCACCAACCCCAGCGACCCGCCGCCCGCCGCCGGCGATGGGGCCGGGGCGGCCGCCCTCGCGAACGAGCGCTCGCCGCTCCTCATGTCGCTCCCGGCGCCGCAACCGGCCGCCGCGCTCGACAAACTGAGGCGGATTCACGCGATCGACCGGCAGATCGTCGCGGACGCGCAGACCGCCCGGAGCGCGATCGACACGGAATATCAAGCGGCCATGCAGACCATCCGCTGCGCGAACGCGTATCAGCAAGCGACCGCGTTTATATAAAAGAAACGCGCCGGACAGGGCCATCGCAACCCCAAATCTGTGTTCCGTAACCGGATAAGTGTAAAATCCCGGAGGCTTTGCACGGCATGCCGGGATACGCTTATCCGTCTTGCGCCGCAAACCTTGTATCGGCTAGGAGCGAAGCCCGCCTCTCGCCGCCCGTAATTCTTCTCGACTTCTCGACCATCCCGCATGACGGCTAAGACACTCTCGTCCCGCTACGCTCGGGCGCTGACATTTATCGGTTTGAGCGTGACGGCAGCTTCAGCCTTCGCCGCCGATTCGTTCGTGATTCGCGATATCAAGATCGAGGGCTTGCGGCGCATCGAGGCATCTTCGGTGTTCGCCTACTTGCCGCTCAAGGTCGGCGATACGTTCACCGACGACAAAGCCTCCGAGGCGATCCGCGCGCTCTACGCGACCGGCTTCTTCAACGACGTGCGCATCGCCACCGACAACGGCGTGGTGATCGTGCAGGTCGAGGAACGCCCGGCCATCGCGTCGATCGACTACTCCGGCCTCCACGAATTCGACAAGGACGCGCTCAACAAGGCGCTCAAGAGCGTGGGTCTGTCCGACGGCCGCTACTACGACAAGTCGCTCGTCGACAAATCCGAGCAGGAGCTCAAGCGCCAGTACCTGACGCGCGGCTACTACGCGGCCGAAGTCACGACCACGGTCACCCCCGTGGACGCGAACCGCGTCTCGCTGCTGTTCTCGGTCAACGAAGGCCCGAGCGCGAAGATCCGCCAGATCAACTTCATCGGCAACAAGGCGTACAGCAGCAGCACGCTGCTCGACGAGATGCAGCTGTCCACGCCGAACTGGTTCTCCTGGTACACGAAGAACGATCTGTACTCGAAGGACAAGTTCACGGGCGATCTCGACAACGTCCGCAAGTACTACCTGAACCACGGCTACCTCGAGTTCAACATCGATTCGACGCAGGTCTCGATCTCGCCGGACAAGAAGGACATGTACCTGACGATCTCGCTGCACGAAGGCGAGCCGTACACGATTTCGAGCGTCAAGCTGGCCGGCAACCTGCTCGACCGCGAGGCCGAGCTCAAGAAGCTCGTCGACATCAAGCCGGGCCAGCGCTTCTCGGCCGACAAGCTGCAGGCCACCACCAAGGCGCTCGTCGACAAGCTCGGCTCGTACGGCTTCGCGTTCGCGGCAGTCAACGCGCAGCCCGACATCGACCAGGCCAACCACAAGGTCGGCCTCACGCTCGTCGTCGATCCGGGCCGCCGCGTCTACGTGCGCCACATCAACATCGTCGGCAACACGCGCACGCGCGACGAAGTCGTGCGCCGCGAGATGCGCCAGCTCGAAAGCTCGTGGTTCGATTCGGGGCGCCTCGCGCTGTCGAAGGACCGCATCAACCGCCTCGGCTACTTCACCGACGTCGACTTGACCACGGTGCCCGTGCCCGGCACGCCCGACCAGGTGGACGTGCAGATCATGGTCAAGGAAAAGCCGACCGGCTCGATCTCGCTCGGTCTCGGCTACGGTTCGGGCGAAGGCCCGATCATCTCGTCCGGCATCTCGCAGGACAACGTGTTCGGTTCGGGCACGAGCCTCGCGGTCAACATCAACACCGCCAGCACGTTCCGCACGCTGACGGTCACGCAGGTCGATCCGTACTTCACGGTGGACGGCATCAAGCGCATCACCGACGTCTACTACCGCACGTCGCAGCCGCTCTACTACTCGAGCACGAACGACACGAGCTTCCGCATCATCAACTTCGGCGCCGACACCAAGTTCGGCATCCCGTTCTCGGAAGCCGACACCGTGTTCTTCGGCGTGGGCGTCGAGCAGTACCGCCTCGACGTCGATTCGACGACGCCGCAGAGCTACCAGGACTACGTGAAGAACTTCGGCCGCGTGTCGAACAGCGTGCCGCTGTCGGTGGGCTGGTCGCGCGACACGCGCGACAGCGCGCTCGTGCCGAGCCGCGGCTGGCTGACCTCGGTCAACGCCCAGTACGGCACGCCGATCACGAAGACCTCGTACTACAAGCTGAACCTGCAGTCGCAGTATTACTACTCGTTCGCGCGCGGCTTCGTGCTCGGCCTGAACTTCCAGGGCGGCTACGGTAACGGCCTGTCCGGCCAGCCGTACCCGATCTTCCAGAACTTCTATGCTGGCGGTATCGGCTCGGTGCGCGGCTATGAGCCGAACTCGCTGGGTCCGCGCGACAAGTCCACGAACGACCCGATCGGCGGCTCGAAGCTGCTCGTCGGCAACGTCGAGCTCACGTTCCCGCTGCCGGGCACCGGCTACGACCGCACGCTGCGCGTGTTCACGTTCGTCGACGGCGGCAACGTGTGGGGCACGGAAGGTCAGAGCACGGGCTCGAACGGCCTGCGCTACAGCTACGGCGCCGGTCTCGAATGGATCTCGCCGATCGGGCCGCTCAAGCTCGACGTCGGCTTCCCGATCGCCAAGCACACGGGCGACCAGTACCAGAAGTTCCAGTTCCAGATCGGTACTTCGTTCTAAGCTTTTCCAGGCGTTTCTGCGGGACGCGGCGCAAGCCGCAGCCGCACAACAAAGGCCGGCTCGATGCCGGCCTTTGTCTTTTGTTGTCCTTGCCTGTCCATTATTTGCGCGCGCAACGCATTCGCGCGGCGCGCATGGCCGGGCGACAGTAGTAAGCTTGCGGGATTGCCCACGCTTGTCCACGCTCGATGAATCTGCTGCAATCGTCCCGTTTCGCACCGTTCCTGCGCTTCGTGCTGCGGCCGCTGCTCGACCCGTACCGCCGCTACCAGCACGCCAAACTGATCCACGCCACGCGCGTCGCGCTCGGCATCCTGCTGTCGATCGCTGTCACCGCGCTGTTCAACCTGCCGCACGGCGAATGGGCGACGATCTCGCTGCTGATCGTGATCGCCGGCCTCCAGCATCACGGCAACATCCGCCGCAAGGCGATCGAGCGCGCGTTCGGCACGCTGATCGGCGGCGCGGCCGGGCTGCTCCTGCTCGTCGAGCAAGAGCACTTCGGGCACCTTTGGTTCACATGGCTGCTGATGGCGATCGCGTGCGGCGTGTGCGCGTATTACGCGGTCGGCAAGGGCGGGTATATCGCGCTGCTGTCGGCCATCACGCTCGTGATCGTCGCGGGCCACGGCGACAACGAGCTCGTCGACGGCTTCTGGCGCGCCGTCAACGTGCTGATCGGCATCGTCATCGCGCTGCTGTTCTCGTTCGCGCTGCCGCTCTACGCGACCTGGTCGTGGCGCTACAAGCTCGCCGGCGTATTGCGCGAATGCGCGGCGATCTACACGCGCATGCTCGGCGGTCCCGCTCCCGTGAGCGGGCTTAGCAAGGCCATCGCAGAGCAGCGCGCGGTGCTCGTGCAATTGCGTTCGCTGATGCCGTCCGTATCGGCCGAGGTCGATTTGCCCGTCGGGCAGCTCGATGCCATGCAGCGCGAACTGCAGCTGTGCATCAGCACGATCGAATTGCTGCCCGCCATGCTGCCCGCGCCCGGCGTCGTGCGCGGGCCGCTCGACCAGGCGCTGCCGCCGAGCGAGACGCTCTACATCCGCGAGATGCTGGTCGGCGCCTCGCGCGCGCTCAAGCAAGGGTCGCTCGAATATCTGCATGCGCCCGCCCCGCCCGCGCTGCCCGGTGCCGACGCGCCGCCGGCCCCTTCGGTTCCGCCCGCGCTACAGGCTTATGCGATGCTGACCGGCCAGCTGTACGAGCATGCCGACAAGCTGCGCGCGCTGCTGCTCGCAACGGCGGGGCATTGGAATATCTGAGACGGCCGGCCTTGCGGAAGCGAGCGCGGGCCACGCGGCTTGGACCGCAGGCGGGCGCACCGGTCACGAGAATGGCGCGCGGGCTGCCGGCGGAGCGATTGGATGCCGTGCGTGCCCGCGAAGGCAATACCGGGAAAGAGATGCGATGACCGAAGCGAATATCGAAATCAGACAAGCCGTCCCCAGCGATGCCCAGGCCATCGCGGCAATCCACGTCGCGTCTTGGCGAGCCGCCTATGCGAACCTCATGCCGGCCGCGTACCTGGCCGGCCTTTCGGTCGAGCGGCGCATACTCGACTGGCGCAACGCGCTCGAATCGCGGCGCTTGCACGTGGCGCTCGCGCGCGACGCCGACGGCATCGCCGGCTGGATCGCCTACGGCAAATGCCGCGATTCGGACAAAGACGCGACGTGGGCTGAAATCGAAGCACTCTATTTGCATCCCGCGCGCTACGGACAAGGCATCGGCGCATTGCTGATCGAGCACGCGTGCGCAGCGCTCGCAAAAATGGGATACGCACAGGTATCGCTGTGGGTGCTCGTCGAAAATAAACGCGCGCGGACGTTTTACGAACGTGCCGGTTTCGAGCACGACGAGCGGATCAAGACCTTCGAACTCGGCGGCGCTCAGCTTGCAGAGACGCGCTATCGACACCTTCTCGGCTAGCGCGCCCGCTCATCGCCACCCCTCCGGCCCCCCGGCCGATCGTTCCCGCGAACAATCGCTAAAGATCAATTTATCGGAACGCGAGCTAACACCGCTCGATTTCCGACGTTATGCTTTCACGAAGCTTAATCGGCTTTGACAGGCAGCTTTGTCACGTATCATCAGTTCTACTTATCGTAAATACCCTCGCATCTGGAGACGACATGAATTCCAAACCGATTCTCGCGATTGCCGCCCTGCTGCTGAGCACGACGGCATCCGCAGAGCCCACGTTCCAATTGAAGCCTAACGAAAGCCAGGCGATGGATGCGAGCCTAATGGGCATGACGGCCGCGCCTTGCACCGTTACGCCGAATCAGGGCCCATTGCGTTTCGAAGTCACGCAAAATCCCAAGGCAGGCAGCAATACCGTCACGGTAGATGAGCAAAAAATCAATCTCGGCCTGCTGACGCCGGTGAGTTTTCAGGCAAAGCGTTCATTCGCGTTTTGCGCGGGTACCGGCTCGAAGATGACATTGACGAATAGAGCAAGCGCGACGGTAACGGTCAGTTGCCAGGATTCCGGGTTGGTCGATACGTGTAACTGATATAGCCGCTCTAGAATTACAACGATTTCCTCACATTTAAAATTAGTGATCCTTATTTAAAAGTCGATGGCGAAATAGTTTGGAGACGACATGATTGCATGTGGCCCAATAAACCTGGACACTGATTGAGGCGAGAATGCTCGCCAAGAAGAGGTGTCCGATGACCAAGCAACGTCGTACGTTTTCCCCGGAGCTCAAACAGCAAGCCGCCTGTCTGGTGCTCGACCAGGGTTATGGCCATATGGAGGCGAGTCGCTCGGTTGGCGTCGGCGAGACGGTGCTGCGTCGCTGGGTGCAACAGCTTCAGATGGAGCGTCCGGATGCCAAGCTTGTGAACACCATGCTGGATGCCGCCATCGAGAAGGTGGCCGACAGCAACGTTCGGCCCGTCATCCATTCTGATCGCGGCGCCCACTATCGCTGGCCGGGTGACTCTCACGTATCCGCGATGCGAAGCTCATCCGCTCGATGTCGCGCAAAGGATGCTCGCCTGACAATGCGGCCTGCGAAGGCTTCTTCGGGAGACTGAAAGCGGAGCTGTTCTACCCTCGGGACTGGCAGGCTACAACCGTTGACCAATTCATTGAGATAGTTGATTCCTACATCCACTGATATAACGAAAAGCGGATCAAAATCTCGCTCGGCTCACTCAGCCCTCTCGAATACCGTGAGAGCCTTGGGCTTGCAGCATAAACAATAAATGCGTCCAGGATTTCTGCCGCACCCCAAGTGGGGAGTATCTACCCGACGCACACAATGGATTGATCCGGATGACGCGCCGGAACTGACCGACGAGTTTTTCGAGAAGGCGGATCTGTACAAGAGGGGCACGCTCGTTCGGCGAGGCAGAGGACGGCCGCGCGGCACGACGAAAACGGCGATGGCCGTGCGCCCCTTGACGACGACTTGATCGAAGTGCTGAAGGCGGGCGAGCCGCGTTGGGAGACACGACTGAATGCGCTTGTACGCGACTGGCTCAAGACACACAAGCTTGAGGAAATCGAGGTCGGACCATGAGCCGCTGCAGGAAGAAAGCGCCGATATGCGGCTACACGACCGACGAGCGATGAACCGGAGAAGGGGCGGACAAGCGACCGAAACCGGCCGCCCCGCATCTCGTCCTTTCGGCCGGATTTCTTCGGTCCGAAAATTCCAGTGCAGGTCAAAATCATTCTTTCGCCAGCCCGAGCGCCAATGTGCCTCCGGCTGAGATTACTTTCTAAAATCTTTGGTAACGGCTCTTGGCACTCTCGATCCCGGCGTTACGTTGTGTGTGACGCCATGGGTTCGAACGCCCCGTTGGCATACACGAGGCGTTCATGTAAATCGCCGCTTGCATCATCTGCTGGCGGCACCTTCAATAATCATTCTGTTTGCACTTCTTAACGCGAGGCAAAAACCCGGAAATACCCCGTACTCCATTGTGTCCATTGTGCGGTCTGTCCATCCCAAGCGCCGTGCAACGGAGACCCCCCATGGATCGCAAGTGTAATCGCCTGTGTGTCGGCCGAAATCGAAACAGGATTTCCAGACAAGCCCTCATTCCACGCCCATAGCAGCGGGTATGAAGTCTTCTTGTCAGGTGAAAATAAAACGGCCATATGAGACGGAGTAACGCCGAGCTTGTGATTGAACACCAAATTGGTGTTTATTTGAGTGGCTTCCTGCCAGCCGGAGTCGTAGCTGTAACTCGAATTGAAGCCGGCCGTCTCTTTGGGTTTCGTCGCTTGCGTATCAACCGGATTGTTTTCCATATTCGTCCCCATTGGAAATAAAATTCGATATCAAAAAACCAAAGCGCTGTCCAATTGCACAGGCGCTTGGCTGTCACGCGGGACCACTTTCAGATCCATTTAGGGTTATATCTGCGGCGCAGTCCTGGTTGCAATGGTTTCCAGTCCGATTTATTGTTAATTATTGTTAACGCGCATGCAGCGGCGTTATCTAAGGACGCTGACCTGCCTGATTTTTTCGAACCGTTTCAACCTTGGAAAACGGCCTAGATTGCGTCAGTTGAACAATATCGCTGCTTGAACTCGTTGGGCGTTAGGTAAGCCAAACTCGAATGTGGCCGAATCGTATTTAGTGACGCCACCATTGCTCGATCACAACTTTCATTTCCGTGCGCGTGCGGAACCATTCAAGACTCAGGCATTCGTCGCGGAACTTGCCGTTGACGCTCTCGTCCGCGCCGTTCTGCCAAGGCTTGCCGGGATCGCTGAGCGCCATGTCCCTGCCGTTCTGCGCGGCCCACTCCAGGATGGCGCGCGACACGAATTCCGGCCCGTTGTCCGAGCGCAGATAACGCGGCGCGCCGTGCAGGCTGATCAGTTGTGACAGAACCTCGATGACTCGCCCCGAGCGTATTGATCCGGCCACGTCGATGGCCAGGCACTCTCGCGTGTATTCATCGATCACCGTCAGGCACTTCAACTGCCGGCCATTGGCGCACGCATCGAACACGGAGTCATACGCCCAGACGTGCCGCGCAGCCGTTGCCGGCGGCTGCGGACGACGGACCGACACGCGTCGACGAGGATCGCTTGCGCGGGCACCTGTAACCCAGCGAGTCGCCACAACCGCCATGCCCGGTCAGCACTCATCGGATGACCCTGCCGTTCCAGAAAGATCTGAATTCGACGGTAACCGTAGCGCGGATATTGCGCCGACAGGACGCACATTGCCGCCAGCACTGGCGCGTCACGTACCGCAAGCTTCGATTCGTAATACAGCGCCGATCGGGCGACCGAAATCAGCGCGCACGCACGCCGCTCCGACAGGCCCCGCGCTTTCGCGTAGGCAACCTGCTGGCGGCGGGCGGGCGCACTCACCATTTTTTTGCGTTGATCTCCTTCATCACGTCCAACTCGAGAGCCCGCTCCGCCAGCATCTTCTTCAGCCGGGCATTTTCCTGCTCAAGCTGCTTCAAACCGCTAAGCCATTCTCTCAAGTTTCAACTGGTCCGAAAATTCCCGGGCAGGTCAGTATAAGCAAACGATTTTTCTGACTGACTTATATAAGCATAATGATATTGTCATTTTTAAAATAAATAAATTTGTGTGAATTATAATTCAACATTATGCTGTGTCGTATCATACGTTACTGTGCAGATTTGATACGACTGGTAATGAAAATCAGAAGCCGAGCGACGGAAGCGAAGCTGTCGAGCCGCCGTGGGCGCACGCACACCCGAAAGTGACGGCGTTTTTCTCGACTAAGTTCTCCGAGGCATTGGACTTGAAAATGAAATGGCTATGCGACAACGTACCGCGCATGACTAAGCAAAAGATCGTGCAGGACGCAACCGAAGCCTATGTTGATCAGCTCATTGCGGAGCACTACAAGGAAGCATGAAAGTCAGGCAATTTGCCAAAGCGCGAATTCACATGTTTCGGCCGGCACAGCGGCGACATTTGGCTAGGCCATCTCTTGCGGAAGAAATCGCTATTGCTCGCGGAATCATGGTCGATCCCGATACGCGAGTGCTCTCGCGAAGCGAAATGCGCCAGATGCGTCCGTTTTTTTGAGGCGCTTACTATGCGCGAGATTGGCGGGAAGTTCGCAGCTTGGCGGGCCTGTGACTATCTTGTGAGTCCCGAGCGCATCGCCCGCTACCGTAAGGCGGCGCGTTCGGTTGGGGAGCGGCGCGATCTCCCGGGGCTTATCCTAGCGGCAGAGGCAGTCATTGCAAATTCCGAGCTACCTAAACTCAATAAAAGCCGGGCGCCGCGTGGGCGTCGCTGGCGGTAGGGTTGACCGATAGGCTATGAAATTTCCGATTGCACTTGAACCCGGTACCGATAACACAGCATGGGGTGTCATAGTCCCCGATCTACCGGGATGCTTCTCGGCTGGCGACACGGCCGAAGAGGCGTTCTACAACGCGGTAGAAGCGATTGAGGCTTATCTCGGAATTCTCGCTGAGGACGGGGCCGAAATCCCCACGCCCAAGACGATA
Source organism: uncultured Burkholderia sp. (assembly GCA_963512745.1). Taxonomy (GTDB): domain Bacteria; phylum Pseudomonadota; class Gammaproteobacteria; order Burkholderiales; family Burkholderiaceae; genus Burkholderia. Next base: position 14,414 of record CAUPOD010000016.1, read on the forward strand.
GACCACTGGCAGCGCGATCCCGAGTATGCCGGCTGGGCTTGGGCTCTGGTGTCGGTTGGCACGGCGCGCATCGGGTAATTCCCATGGTCACCCGCAGGCGGCACACAAAAGCAAATGGGCCAACCGAAGCCGACCCGCGTGCTACCGCAAATTACAAATCCGGGGGACTGTTGGCACCTTCTCGGATGGCTTGCGGCCGCCCCTCTCGCGCCAACCCGCCAGGCGGCGAAGAAATCGCCGTCCCGCGCAATTTAGCGCGCCAAGGCTGCGCCGGAGCGACCGAATCAGTCGCCCTTTAAGCGGCGAGCGGCGCGGGGCGCTGGTCCGCGCATGGGTCATACGACCGGTAGAAGGTCCCGCAAAGCTTCGGACTGCTGCGTAGCTACGCGCAGCAGCGTTTACGCCGCGCCGGTTGGGCTACGCCGCCCCTGTTCCGACTGCTGATAGGTGCGGATAGACACGCCGAGCAAGCCCGCAAATTCGGACTGTGACATGCCGATTTTGGTGCGCGCAATCGATACCATAGTAGGCTCGATGCGCGTGACGCGCGCCGCCGTGCGCGCCTTCATGTTGCGTACCGATTGCAGTAGCGATGACTCGAAGTGCTCTTGCCCCTTATCC